>CALKWU010000261.1 GCA_938004015.1 uncultured Oceanobacillus sp. | reverse complement strand
AGTGGTTGAAGCGCAGATGCAGAAAATGGAAGATGCGCAGGCGGAGCAGGATGATGATGACAATGATAATCCTCATGGTGGAATGAAATCGGACGAGAATCCTCATACCAAACAGGAAGATGAACTAGAGCCAGACAACGAAGGAAAACTGCTCATCGATGCGACTTGCGCTCCAGCCGATATTGCTTTTCCAACCGATCTCCGGTTGTTGAACGACGCCTGGGAAAAGCTGAAAGATATCATTGACACGTTGCACACCGGCCTTATCAGGGAATCCAGTCTAAACCACGGACCTATCCGGAAGAAGGCACGCAAAGCCTATTTGTCTGTCGCAAAACAGCGAAATCCGAGACGCAAGACCCTCCGCAAAGCAATTGGAAAGCAACTGAATTTCGTCAAACGTGATTTAATACATATCGAAGAGCTCGCCGAACAAAGAGGGATGATATCGCTGAGTAAAACCCACTACCGTCAGCTACTCGTAATCCAGGAACTGTATCGTCAGCAGAAATTCATGTATGAAACGAAAACGCATCAGGTAAATGTTTGGATTGTCAGTATCAGCAAGCCGCATATTCTCCCCATCGTGCTTGGAAAAGCTGATGCCACGGAGGAGTTCGGGTCCAAAATCTCTGTAAACATGGTGGACGGTTTCGTCTTAGTGGATAAACTGGACTGGAACGCCTACAACGAAGGGAAATAACTTCAGGATTCCATTGAGGCTTACCGCAATTGCCATGGCGTTTATCCAGAAGCTGTACTCACAGATGAAATCTATCGAACGCAAGAAAACAAGACTTATTGCAAGCAACGGGGCATACGGTTAAGTGGTCCGAAACTGAGAGTCCCTTCTATGGATGCCGAGCTGAATACCCTAAAAAAACGAATAGCGTATCAGAATGCAGAAGACCAAAACCCCACTGAAGAAAAATTAGGAGAAGACAATCGTAAGTATGGGCTTTGACGTATTTCCGCACGTCTTCAAGAGACCAGTCAAAACGGTCATCTCCCTACAATTCCTGGTAAAGAACCTCGAAAAAGCTCTCCGTTATACTTTTTTCTGTTTTTACAACGTGGATTAGATTGCTACTATTTTTGGGATAACACGTAGCTTGCGGTTTTTTTAAAAAAATAAGGGTTGTTCAGTAAACCCTATATCGTCCATCGCATTCATCGTGTGATGATGACGACTCATCCAACAACAGTCAATCCGCTGTTGAATTCTCAATTTTCTATTCCCTCAAGAGCATATCACTTGCCCATTGAGAAAAAACTAATTAGCGAAGAGAAAATACTGCACAAGTTTTTGAAGTCTATTCGTTTTATCAAAATAATTCGAGCAACCACGGTGCCGCATATAAAACCATGAACATAACACCATAATTGACACCATTTCGATAAAGCAACCCTGCTACGAGCGCGATTAAAATAGTTCCGAATATATTCAAGATGCCGGCATCCATATATGCAAGCATTACAACAAGTCCTGCAAACAAACCAATCAAAGCTTCATGTGGAATATATTTGAAAACGACGGCACAAATCTGTGTTGAATATTTAATTGTAACAAAAAATGTAATGCCGAGTGCAACGGCAGCACCGATGATTGTTGCCATCATAATTTCACTAATTGTGAGCATATGATGAATGTTATTTTCAGGCGTGAAGACAGGTGGAGCGTTGAACAAACCTGCGGCTGGTCCGATAGCCATTGGAGACAACGGTAAGCCAATAGCAATTAAAGGAATCAAAGTACCTGAAATATACGTTGCATTTGTCAAACCATCCATCGTCGATATGGCACGTGAAGCACGTTGAACAGGATCTTTGATATGACGAGTCATGATTTCGCCCCAAAAGACGGTCATCCCCACTGGTGTCAAGAAAAAAGTCAATGAACCGAAGAGGCTTCCAAGGGCGGAAGTAAGTGATTCTTTTTTTGTTAAAATTTTGAAAGGATTAGGAAAGCCGTTCAATTTTTTTTGTTTCTTCATTTCAATTTCTTTTTTCCCAAGAAGCGGCATTTCTTTCCTCAGCTTCTTGTTTAACAATTCAAAAAGTGTAAAAGCAATTGGACCAATTGTTATACCTAAAAAGAACGATACGAACACATTCGTTTCTTCGGGTATAATACCCAGTCCCCAATATAAATGCCGTAGTCCCATAATCAAAATGGCGAATGGGATAATCATGGCAAGGGACAATAATTTGTTTCTTGTAAGTAATGCCAAAAATACTGCTCCCAAAGTGAAAATCAAACCAGCATAATTAGATAAGATGTCTGCTACAGGAAGAATCAAATATGCAATCAGTAAACTCGTCGGAATGGAAACAAGCGTGCCAATCACGGAACCAGATGCCATTTTTCTAATACTGACATCCGGCAAGCCGTGTTGTTTCAGGATCATGGCATGTTCAACCATTGGAGCAGCCATCACCCCACCAGGAATACCAGCAACAGCCACTGGAATGGAATCTGTCAACTTTTTTGCGACAATTGCTGAGAAGAAGAATGCCAAAATGACATATGGAGATAAACCGAGAAGTGCAAGGGCAATTGTGACGGGTGCCAGCACCGCTGTTTCATCAGTACCAGGCGCAATGCCTATCAATGTATAAAGCACTGCTCCGCTTACAGCAGCAAGAATCATTTGCATTATGACCATTGCATCCATTATGCATCATCCTCTTTCGTTATTGTTAATTTTCTTTTGGGTTTAATAATGATGCTCGATATAATGAATCCGATGACTCCACCACCAAGACCAAAAATCAAAGGTGGTATTTCACCGAAAGCAATAAGATAACCTCCAAGCGAAAAACCGATACACAAGATCATTGCAATGATTAAATCTTTCACATCGACGTTGTCTTCCCAAATTTCAATTAGGTTTTCTTCTCTTTCCTTATTTTCAGTCATTATTTTTCCCCCCTAGATTTATTTTTTCATAATATTAAGAAAATACAATTTAAATCACACTTTGTGAGATCCCCGACTTCAGAGAAAAACGTGGCGACTGTAATGGTTCAAGACCCCTTAGTGTTCGTCATATCTTGGGTACACGGGATGTCTTTCAAGACGCCTCTGATTTCCTGATCGAGTTCGGTTCATTGACGTTAGTATAGATCGTAAATCCCGGAAAATACCGTTGAAGATGATTCTGATGCGACCATCAATGACAATCAGCTGTTTGACGAGTTGATGTCGTAATTTGATCCTTTCAAGCAATTCGCTATAAATGCCATGGAGAAGATTAGTTACAAAGTATCGATCGTCTTTGACAATCTGTGCAATGACACGCGCATCTTTGGTGTCGTTAGTCGTTATTCGTAGATGGTTATCATCCAGTTTTTTCAAACCTCAAATTTCTACATTACAGGAATGCTCTATTTATAAACTTATTAAAACTATGAAGAAATATTTATTTCTATTGATTGATTGAATTGCTCTCTTGTACAGTCTCGACTATTTGTTTAATTTGATCATAACTAGTTTTTCCTTGTTTCAGTGCCAATTTTACCACTTCATCAATTTCTTCATCTTTGGCACCCGCCATGGCAGCTAAATTTCTAGCATGCAGTTTCATATGGCCTTTTTGTATCCCTTCATTGGAGAGTGCATATAAAGCTGCAAAGTTTTGTGCCAGACCTACTGAAGCAATTACACCAGCCAACTCTTCGGCTGAATGTACATCCAATATTTTCATAGTGAGTTTAGCGATGGGATGAGATGATGTGGCACCACCAATTAATCCAACAGCCATCGGAATTTCTATAGTGCCTACGAGCGATTCATCAACAACTTCCCATTTTGATAAAGAACGATATCCACCAGATTTGGCAGCATAGGCATGTGCACCTGCCTCTACGGCCCTTGTATCATTACCAGTAGCTAATACTACAGCGGTTATGCCATTCATAATTCCTTTATTATGTGTAGCAGCACGATAAGGATCAAATTCTGCCAACTTATAGGCTTTGATGAAGTTATTCAAAGCTTCTTTATTTTGAGCAAAAGGCCTATCAAACACTGCACGTGCCCGTACTATTCGATGGTCGGCTAGATTTGATAAAATGCGTAAAATCACTTTCCCACCGGTAATTTTTTCAATTAATGGACCAACTGCTTCAGCCATTGAATTTACAGCATTTGCTCCCATTGCATCTTTTGTATCGACTAAGATATGTGTAACAACAGCTTTTTCATCATACATATCTACGATGTGAACTTCAATATCTTTTGCTCCACCTCCTAAAGAGACAAGAGTCGGATCTTGTTTATTGCAAGTTTCTAAAATCTGTTGTTTGTTTTCATAAAGACGTGTCATTGCACCATAAGGATCATTTAATCCATTAATTTGAATCTGCCCTCGCATAAGCGATCCAGTATATGAGGTGAAAAATCCTTCTGACGTTTGTTTCGCCGCATTACTAGCTGCTGCTATGACAGATGGCTCTTCGGTTGCCATAGGAATGAACAGTTCTTTACCATTGATTTTGAAATTAACTGCAATCCCTAATGGTACATGAAAATAGCCGATGGCATTTTCAACCATTCTGTCTGCAAGTTTTAGTGATAAATTTTTTTCACCAAGTAATATATTTTTTTCTGCTTCCGAGAGATTAACTTGTTCAGCAATGATATCCAATCGTTCTTTTGGGGTTTTTTTATAGAATTTCGATATTCGTGAAGTCATTTAATCACCTCTCATTTTTGTTAACGTTTTCATTTTTTAATACTGTTAAGTATCAAGTCAATACAATCCGGTGAAACAAAAGTTTACTTATATTCAACATTGTTGAATATAAGTATAACCTGAATTTTCAGTTAATGTCAAGTTTTGATTTTTTCAACGTGTATATGATAAAAAAGCTGTATGCTTTGATAAAATTAGTAAAGAAAATAGAACAAATTGTTTTTCAAAAAAGTTATAATATTATTAATCCTTTCTTCAAGATTTAGTATCTTTTCATCTTCCATTAAAAGGTCAAAAAACTCCGTATGATCAGATATATTGAAACCTGAATTATTCATAGAAAACTTTTGATTACTTTTTTGAATGCTTATTTATCAAGCGTTTCATCTGAATTGATCATGCATCAAATAAATGAAAAAAGAATCCATTTCTGTTAAAGTTAAA
>CALKWU010000260.1 GCA_938004015.1 uncultured Oceanobacillus sp. | reverse complement strand
TGCTTGATGAAGACCAGCGTTCAAAAGAAACAAACCGACGAGCGAAATGGCGGTGACGATTGTTAAATCCGAATCTACCATAATGCCCGAATCCTTTGCGAGAAGATATTGAAAAAACAGGAACACACTGAGAATGAATTGCGTCATCGTTTCCATTCTTCGTCGTTTCAACCATTCCTTCCCCATTTTCCTTTTTTCGTAAATAGCTACCTCTTCAAAAAATGGGATGACCGCTTTCCTTGAATCCCCCATCAACAAACTCTTGATTGCTTGAAACAGAACGAAAATCCCTAAAATCAAGAAAAGAGTGGAAAATGCAATAGTGAACAAAAAGTGATGGAGAAAAACAATACACATAAGATGATGGTCCAATCATTAAAAATCATCAGTTGTCTCCTTCGCATTTTCTTAACCTATATTCAAGTCGCTGCCTCGTTTAGCAACCATACTTGGGGATGATCATTCACTCTTTGACATACAAAGAAAAACCATAATACACTTGCTTGGTCCGTTCCTCATCCCAAAGGACATGCAACAGATAAAAGTATGTTCCAACTTCATCAGGTGCTGTAAATTGATACGTGTGCGAACCAGGCTTGGCATCAATCACTGTTCCTTCCTCATAATTAAAACGGAATTCTATGAGCTCGAACTGCAGTGGATAATGGGAATTTGAAAAATCTCCCGGATTTTGAATCATATGAATGACAAGCTCTTGTCCCTGATCGACAATCAACCTTGCATCTGACAATGTTTTCTCTTTAGGATTTGTCGGCGTTAAGTCACATTCTTCCTCATCCCAACACATGCCATGTACAATGGCGTTCATAGCCATTTCCTCGGTTGAGAGCATGAATGTTTGATTGGGAGTATGGGGGATTGTCCTTCCTTCCAGCGCTCGTCCTTCCGCTTCTTCGCCCTCTTCTTTCATCGTTTCATCTTCAGCTTTCGTACTCCCAATGCCATTTGAATCGGTATGCGCTGTTTCCCAATCGTCTTCTCCAGGCATTTTTGCTTTTTCGGTCACACAACCACTAAGGATCATCAAGGCACAGGCGATTGCAGCGAGCCCTCTCATCAGCATCACCTCGGAAACAGTTTTAATATATCCCTATTCGACGAGCTCCACAAGATATCCTTCTGCTTACAAAAAACTTTACAAATCAAAATGACAGCGGTCTGATATAAAACGCTTTTTCCAAAATTGAAAATGTACATATCGACATATCACTTCCGTATTTCTTCCAAAAACCGTTCCAATATTTTCAGATATATTTCCGGTTGTTCCGAATGAACCAATGGGCGGCGAAAGGTATGATACCGACATGGACAGTTTCTTTCATCGTAGGATACAGGGCGGCACCTTTTGTTTCCCAAGGGTTGCCTTCACCGACTAAAAATAGAATCGGTGCGGAGATGCCATCCAAGTACTTCCTCACTCAAATCGGAATCAGTTTTTTTCTTTTTCGTTTGTCTTGAATAAATCCTCCTGTCGTCTGATCATTGTTTTTTTAATGTCAGCCAAGCCGGTGTCGGTGTAAATGGGAAAGACTCCAGTACTGTCATCGCATATTCGTCTGTCGTGTCAAATTCACCGCTGATGGATTTAAAACCTATTTCCCTCACATACTCGAGTTGCCGATGAACTAAAGAAACCAGTTCCTTTTTATATCCCGATTCCAAAGCACCGACCCAACCTATTTCCAACATATTTTCTTCAGTGGATTTGTGTAGAAAAGAATAAGCAATAATCCGATTTTCCATTAAAAATAAAAAGCTTCCTTCACGGATCAGATTATCGGAGAAAGTCAAATCCCTCCACTGATTCAAGGAAAGTTTTGCGACTGGATTCACTTCATGGGATTGTTCATAATTCCCTTTGACCAACCGAAGCAACTCTTTTAGGATGAAGTCATTTTCATGTATATCCGCCACCGTGCACAACCTGTATTTTTCATTGGATTCGAAATTGTGAGCTTTGATGTTTGCGAGATTTAGAGTCGGCATATAGGTTTTCCGGATGATTTCAAACCCCTTTTGCATATAAGATCGTGTAAAGACGTTTGCTTTTTCCCAATGTGAAGTAACGAGCGGAACAGCATTTGTTCGCATCTCTTCCAGTTTTTCAAACAATCGCTCGACAGTCGCTTGTGCTGAAAAAGATGGAGCCGTGATAATCCGAAAATATGTACAATTAGGATGGTACTTGCTTTTCCATGTCACTAGGGCACCAGCTAGTTGATTTTTACGGATGGCTATAAATATATTTTCCAATTGTCCCGCTTTGAATTGGTTCCATAGATCTTCATCGAAACGTTGTAACAATGGTTCCAACTCGGTTTCATATTGTTTTCCATATGGTTCGATGGACATTTGCATGTTCTTCTTCACCACCTGTTCAAAAAGTTCATTCATGTTTTCATTATTTCGAGTTCACGAGTGCCTTAAACTTCAGCCTGAGGGTTTCCATCCGTCACGAGGGCTTACAAAGCTTCACTGGCTGATTGTCAAGTGCTTAGTTTTCGAGCGATTTCTTCCCGACCTTGAGCGCTAAAATCAGCTTCATGAGTGGATAAAGCGCTTGCTCGAGCTGTTGAATCGCCAGAAAGCGCTCATTCTACTATTGTAAACGCTCTTGATTGGCATTGAACCGCTCGCAAGATCATTCTTGAGCGCCTGGAATTGCTTCATGAGCGTATAGAGCGCACGTTCGAGTGGTTTCAGATAATGCACGAGCGTTTTTGCCGCTAGGGAGAGCGGTTAGACGGCTTTCCTGAGCGGGCCACCCTTCATAAGAAATTCCAGCCATGCGAATCTATTCCGGCCATTATTTATCCCCTTTCACATCATCATTTTAAAAAACGGTCAAACCGCCAACAATCCCAACCGCAAGACTCATTAGAAAAAATAAGCAAAAATGAGACATACGAGCAACAATGCAACTGCAGCTCGGTATCATTTTGTGCTGACATTCATTTGCAGTCCCCTATCTGATGGTAGATTTCTCATCATTGCCCACTTCTCAATTATCGAATGATGTAAGCTCTCAAAGATTTAACATCCAGCCATTTAAAAAGGTAAATGCTTTTAAACAATTCTAACAAATAAGCATGCAACTGTCATTACAGTTTTAAATGATTTAAATTTACGCATTGACAAAGAGACCAAATTACTATACATTAATACATGAACATGTGCTCATATATCATATTAAAAAAGAGGGTTGGAAATGGCTGATAAAATGGAACCGAATTTACAAGAAAAAACGGACGACTTAGACGAAGAAACATTATTCATCGTTTCCCAGACATTCAAAGCATTGAGCGATCCGACACGAATCCGTATTCTCCATCTGTTGGTGCAAGGAGAGCGTTCCGTCAGCGACATTGCGGATACACTCCATTTAAGCCAATCGAGCGTATCCCATCAGTTGCGTTTTTTGAAAAACTTGCGATTGGTGAAATACAGAAGAGAAGGACGAACCTTGTACTATTCCGTAGATGATGGCCATGTGATGAATTTGTTGGAACAAGCAATCGATCATGCTTTGCATCATTGATGAAGGAGGAATATTATGAGTCACCATCATGACCATGCGGATATGCATGGTGCGAATAAAAAAGTTTTGTTGATCAGCTTTCTCATCATTACCACTTATATGATCATCGAGGCGGTCGGAGGTTTCCTCACGAATAGTCTTGCATTATTGGCGGATGCCGGACATATGTTGAGTGATGCGATTTCTCTTGGTGTCGCACTTCTTGCTTTCACCCTTGGAGAAAGGGCGGCGAACTACAATAAGACATACGGGTATAAACGCTTTGAAATATTAGCCGCGGTGCTCAATGGCGTGACACTCATTTTAATCGCCTTGTTCATTTTTTATGAAGCGATCAAACGTTTCCAACAGCCTCCTGAAGTTGCTTCCACCGGGATGTTGATCATCGCTTCCATCGGCCTCGTTGTGAATATCGCCGTCGCTTGGATCATGATGCGCGGCGGTGATGTGGAAGACAACTTGAACATGCGTGGAGCCTATTTACATGTCATTAGTGATATGTTCGGTTCCATCGGCGCGATTGTCGCTGCACTTCTGATCACGTTATTCGGTTGGAGCTGGGCAGATCCGGTCGCTAGTGTGATTGTCGCCATTCTCGTGCTACGGAGCGGTTATCACGTGACAAAATCCGGGATACACGTCCTCATGGAAGGGACTCCGGAAAACGTGGACATCAATCAAGTGATCGAGACGATCAAAAACAGCCAAGGGATTCAGGGAGTCCACGACTTGCACGTTTGGTCGATCACGAGCGGATTGAATGCCCTATCTTGCCATGCGGTAGTAGATGACCACATGACGATTGCGGAAAGTGAACAATTGCTTCGTCAACTGGAAAAAGATTTGGAAAAACAAAACATCCACCATATGACAATCCAATTGGAAACGCCGGATCATTTGCACGACAATTCGATTTTATGTCAAGCCGAAGCGGAATTGACCGGATACCACCACCATCATCATTGAGATTGGAGATGCTCAAAAAGAGCATCTCCTGATTTATAATCCTGTAAAATCAATTGAATCGGCAATTTTCATGATTTCATCTTTTTCGAAACCATGAGTTTTAATTGTGAAAAAGAATGCTTCTGTTATGATATGCAACGAACTGTAATAGGAATTTTCATTTTCGATTACGAGAAAAGCAGGAAATCCGTCGGCTCCCAAATCTTCAACTGTTTATCATCGCTCTGTTGAATGAAGCTGAGCGACTCGACCTTTCGAAGTATTTACCGTTTCCGAAACGGGCGAAGCTGTAATAACCCATTCAAAAATAAAAGTAAAACCGGATTTCAGTTTTGAAACATGCCCCGAAACAAAACAAATATCCAGAAATTCAAGTGATTCCAAACAAAAAAGTTGTTCATGACGGAAACATCATAACTTCAGGAGACGTCTCTTCCGGTATTCATATGTCCCTCTATCTCATTGAACAAATCATAGGCAAATCAGCTGCCGAAAAAACGAGAAAAGTCATTTAGTTTAATCCTAGCCTTTGACTTTTAAACTTTCGTATTTTAACGAAACGCCTGAATTCTATATAGAGATCGAATCCTAGTCCCACTTCTGAAATGACACTTCTATAATAAATTCATTTTCACGGACATTAGCGACAGCTTCTCCCCCTTGTTTATGGACAAGCTGCTCGACAATATGGAGTCCTAATCCAAGCTGAGGATCAGTTCGGCTTGAATCTAGCCGGAATGTTCGATTAAAAATTTGTTCCGGCTCAGAAATATCTGTCTCCTCCATGTCATTTGCTGCCTGCAGCCGGATATATTTCTCATCTTCTGTCAGTCTAATCGTTACATAACTTTTGGCGTAAGTTAATGCATTTTGAATGATATTGGTTACAATCCGAACCGTTGCTTTCCGGTCAGCAAGAATTGGTGATACATTGCTTTCATCCAGGTGTACCTTAAGTTGTTTATTCTCAAAATCCTCATAAAACATGAGCATTGAATCTTCGACAATCTGAGCTAAATACAGCTGTTCCATGTTTAATATTTTATCGGAAGAATCAAGTTGCGAAAGTTCATAAAACAGATCGACAATCATAATGAGATTGTCGATTTTTTTCTTGATAATAGTTAAAAACTCTTTCTTTTCTGCCACGGTTAATGCCGGGTCTGTTAATAATTCGGAAAAACCTTTGATCGAAGTTAAAGGTGTACGTAAATCATGGGATATATTCGTTATTTCCTGTTTTAATTCCATTTCTCTTTTTTCGACAGTCCGCTGATTCTGTTTGAATAAAATAATGAGCTGGTTGATTTTATCAGCAAATCGGGC
>CALKWU010000259.1 GCA_938004015.1 uncultured Oceanobacillus sp. | reverse complement strand
GAAACATTTGACGGAACAATCTATTACTCTTACATATGTCGACGGTTGGGAAATGAAATTGGAAGAGATTACTAATATCTCATTGGAAATACCGGAAGATCTTTCTTATTCGACGGTGGAATATTTAGTGGAACATTTGGATGGGCAAGTGATTGAAGCAAATACGCTTTTTTCCTTTTTGGAAAGCATGACGTTGCCCGATGGAATGGACAATTCCCAAGATGAAATGAGTTTCCTCGCTTCTGGATTGTATGGCTTGGTGTTGGATACCGATATGGAAATTTTAGAGCGCCATATCGGAAAAGAATTGCCATCCTACATCGCTGCTGGTCTGGAAGCAGTGGTCGATCGGGAAAACGAGCTGGACTTGAAACTGTATCATACGAATGAATTCAATTACACGATCGAATCCGCAATTGATGGCAATGTGGTCGAACTGGCTTTAGCTGCACCTGGTGCTGATATCAATATGACGTATTCGGTTGAAAATATCATCGACGTTGAACCACGGACGATTTATCGTTACAACCCTGATTTGAATCCAGGGGAAGAAGTCGTCGTGGATGAAGGGACACCCGGACAGCAATTGGAAGTGTACCGGATGGTGACGAACCGGGATGGTACAACGGACAAACAGTTGTTGTCCAGGGATTTTTATCCGCCACAACCGAAAATCGTGGAAGTGGCGGTCGTCCAAGAATTGGAGTCGGGTACTGATTCCTTTGAAACAGAGGAAGAAATGACGGAATCGCTGTCGATTCAAGAAACAATCGTCGACCGCTTCGGATCGGCACGGGAACGTATGAACTTGATCGATGAGTGTGAAGAAGATCCGAACTTGTGCGAAAACGAAGACGATGAATTCATGAACTTACTCATGGCTTGTGCCCTGGAAAGAGAAAATCCTGTAGATGGCACGCAAGACGAAGAAAATGATGGAACGGCCTCATTCCTAGATGGCTTTTGCGATTTGCTTTATTTTCTATTCTTCTTGAGCTTATTGGGTGAATTTGACACATCCGATGATTTGGAAAACGATGTCGAGTTCGATGAAGACTCATTCCCGGTCGATTGGTGGGATGATGGATTCGACTTCGATTGGCAAGAAGGGATGACGCCCCCGGAAGAGGTGAGTTGACAAGGTGAGGAAACGTCTAGGTGATTTGCTTGTCGATGCTGGTTTAATCACGGAACAGCAGCTGCAGGCGACATTGGAAACGAAAAACGAAGATGAAAAATTAGGGGATGCCCTGTTGCGGGAAGGTTACATTACGGAGCAGCAATTGATTGAAGCCCTTGAATTCCAGCTGGGGATACCCCATATCAATATTTTGCAATACCCGATTGAACAGGATGTCATCCAACTCGTCCCTCGGGAGTTGGCGAAACGCCATCAAGCACTTCCGTTCCGGAAAGAGGGGAACAAGCTGTACGTTGCAATGGCTGATCCGATGGATTATTTTGCGATTGAAGAAATCCGGATGGCGACAGGTTTCCAAATCCTACCAGGGATTGCGACAAAAGACGCTTTATTCCGTATGATCACAAAATATTATGATCTGCAGGAATCGATTGAAGAAGTGTTGGATGATTTTTCTCCAGAAGAGGAAATCGAAGAGTCAGGGATTACCGATGATGATTCGCCGATTGTCCGGATGGTGAACCAAATCATCACGAACGCTGTCGCACAACGGGCAAGTGATATCCATTTCGACCCGCAAGAAACCGAAGTGGCTGTCCGCTATCGGGTCGATGGAATATTGAAAACGGAAAGGTCTTTACCTAAATATATGCAAAATACATTGACTGCCCGGATCAAAATCATGGGAAACCTTGACATTACAGAAAATCGTATCCCGCAGGACGGACGGATTAAAATGCACGTGAATTTCCGACCAATTGATATTCGGCTATCCACTTTGCCGTCCGTTTACGGAGAAAAAATCGTCATGCGGATTCTCGATATCAGCAGCTCCTTAGGGCAATTGGATAAAGTCGGATTTTCCGAGGAAAATCTGGAAACATTCAAATCGATGATTGAAAAACCGAACGGAATTGTCCTTGTGACGGGTCCGACCGGTTCAGGAAAATCGTCCACGCTGTATGCGGCACTCAACCATTTGAATCGGGAAGAAGTGAATATCATCACGATTGAAGACCCGGTGGAATACCAGTTGCAAGGAGTCAACCAAGTACAGGTGAAAGAAGAAGTCGGTATGACCTTTGCGAGTGGACTCCGTTCGATTTTGCGGCAAGACCCGGACATCATCATGATCGGTGAAATCCGCGACCAGGAAACGGCGGAAATCGCCATCAGGGCCTCTTTGACGGGTCACTTGGTTTTGAGCACATTGCATACGAACAGTGCGACAGCAGCCCTTACAAGGCTCATCGATATGGGGATCGAACCGTTCCTCATCTCGTCTTCTTTGACAGGAGTCATCGGTCAACGCTTAGTACGACGAGTTTGCCGTGACTGCGCTCGAAAAGAAGAGCCGACGAGCAGGGAAATCGAGATTTTCCGCAATGCTGGTTTGGAAATCGAAACGATTC
>CALKWU010000258.1 GCA_938004015.1 uncultured Oceanobacillus sp. | reverse complement strand
ATGTTCTCCTGTTTTACCGTCTGTGAGTACCAGCACCCCTTGGGTCGTCGGTTTCCCAATTGTCGGATTTTGTGGAAAAATCGACACGACCTTCACTGCAGACATTTCCTTTTTTAGATCCGCACTGGGCATATAAAGGGAGGAGCCATCTTTTTTTGGGAAAGCAAGTACAGTACGATGCGGGTTGTCGATTGTTCCCGCTTTTTTTGATAAAAGCCCTTGCTTAATATCTCCGATGGCATCTTCCATTTTGTAGTTTTCCATGATGTCTTTCTCAGTCAAAATGAGCATGGGATCCTCCTTAGGCCTGTTTTTTTTCAATGAGCGGGTCATCTGCATCCAAGTCCTCTGCCCGTTTATCTTTCACCGTAATGACAGCGATCAAAGAGATGACCGCAGTAAAGATGATGTAAAGGGCGACCGGGATATAGGAATTGTTGAACCGGATGAGCAAAGCCGTCGCAATGAGCGGAGCCGTTCCTCCAGCTACAGCGGCACCGATTTGATAGCCAAGAGAAATTCCGGTATAACGGACTCTGGCGCTGAAAATTTCGGAAAACATCGTTCCAAGTACGGCTGTAATCGGCGCCCAAATGATACCAAGACCGATGACCGTTGCAAGGAACAACATGGCGACTGATCCTTGGTGCAAGAGCCAGAAATAAGGGAATGCGTATAAAATCATGAAAATCGTACCACCGATATAAAGTGGTTTCCTACCGATTTTATCGGAAAACGCCCCCATAATCGGCATGAGAATCGTCGTTACAATAGTACCGATTGTTACGGCATTAAGAGCGTTCGTCTCGGAAAAATCCAAGTTTTGTGTTGCATAGGAGACGATGAACGTCCCGAAAATATAAAAGGGAGCGGTTTCCACCACTTTTGCTCCGATGGCGATCAACACTTCTCGCCAGTGATAGCGTATCGTATCGGCAATCGGTAACTTCGGAACGTCACCTTTTTCTTGGATCTTTTTAAAGGATGGAGTTTCATCGATGCCTTTCCGGATCCATAATCCGAAGACGACGAGCAATGCACTAAGGATAAATGGAACCCGCCAGCCCCAAGTCAAAAAAGCATCGTCCGGAAGTAAAGTCATGACGGATAAGGCTAACGTCCCCATCAACATCCCGAGTGTGACTCCCATTTGCGGAATACTTCCAAATAAGCCGCGCTTTTCTTTCGGTGCATATTCCACTGCCAACAGCAGCGCACCGCCCCATTCGCCGCCTAATCCGAGTCCTTGCACTAAACGCAATAAAATGAGCAAGACCGGTGCCCAGATGCCGATGGTCTGATAAGTAGGGAGGACTCCCATGAGGAATGTTGCGAGCCCCATCAAACTCAGAGTGAGCACTAATGTCCTTTTCCTACCGATTTTATCCCCGATATGACTGAAAATGATTCCACCAAATGGCCGAATTAAAAAGGCTAGAGCAAAAGCTGCAAAGGCGTAAAGCGTACCGAATGCAGGATCATCGGTAACAAAGAACAGTTGATTGAATACGAGGGCTGCCACTGTCCCGTATAAAAAATAATCGAACCATTCAATGGTGCTTCCAATGAGACTTGCGACAAGCACTCTTTTTAATCCTTTATCTTTCATTTGTTCACCTCTTTTGTTATGAAATTTTTCCTTGATTATACAATTTTTCACAAGATTGTCAACTATACATCTATTGTAGTGATTTCATTAGGTATGAATTTAATATTCCGCATAAAAATTTTCCTGCAAAGCAAACTAATCTTTAAAGGAGGGATGTCCCATGCACACGATGTGGAAAGGGACGATCAGTTTCGGGCTTGTCAGCATCCCGGTAAAAATGCATGCGGCAACGGAAAACAAAGATGTGAAGCTCAGACAACTGCATAAAGAATGCCGTTCTCCGATTAAATACGAAAAAGTTTGCCCGGTTTGTGAGAAAGAAGTTGGTAATGACGATATCGTGAAAGCTTATGAGTATGCGAAAAACAAATTCGTCATTTTGGATGAAGAAGATTTGGAAAATTTACGGAAAGAACAGGCGGACAAATCCGTCGAGATCGTCGATTTTGTAAAGCTTGAAGATATCGATCCGATTTATTTTGAAAAAAGTTATTATTTGTCGCCAAATGAAGGTGGCTCGAAAGCTTACGGCCTGTTAAGGAAGGCATTGGAAGAAACGGGGAAAATCGGTGTGGCGAAAATCATCATCCGGCAAAAAGAACAGCTTGCGGTCATCCGAGTGTATCAAAATACACTAGTCGTCGAAACAATCCATTATCCGGACGAGGTGAGGAATGTTCTTGATGTGCCGAACGTGCCGGAAGCGGTTGATGTCCAGAAAAAAGAATTGGATGTGGCGAAAATGCTCATCGACCAATTGACGACGGAATTCGATCCGGAAAAATATCAAGATGAATATCGTACGGCACTTCTTGAATTGATCGAGGAAAAGAAAAACAATGCAGAAGTTACGACGGCACAGGATAAACCGGTGCCGGACAATGTGACGAACTTGATGGATGCCTTGCAAGCTTCCTTAGACCGTGCGAAGAAAACGAAGCCGAA
>CALKWU010000257.1 GCA_938004015.1 uncultured Oceanobacillus sp. | reverse complement strand
TTAATCTTCCAGAATTCCAAGCGGTTTTTCTCTGGATTGAAACGGTATTTTACGAGTTTTAAATTATCCCACTCCATTGATACGACCGGTCTTGTGCCTTTGACGTAATTCCGTACTGCTATTTTGTTTTTCTGTTCTTTCACTTTATCAGAAAAGTCGTACGCGACCAAAAATGCTTCAATCATATTGTAGTTGCCGAAGCCATATTCGTGGTTCACCCAATCCACATATTTCATCACTTGCTTCAAATCATCCATTTGGGCGACACCTTTTTTTATTTCTATGACCAAATATTTGGAAATCGTCTGGAAACCGGGTATATATCTGTAACCGAATATATCCATTTTGTCCATGTAATCCACCGGTTTGAAAGGGGATGCCACCACTTGGTGCGATACATAGTCCCAATCACCAAATACATCACTTTTTTTATTCGAGATATAATCCAAAATTCCTGCTTCCAGCGCCATCTCATGTTTGATTTTACCCTCAGATCCATAGGCCTCAGATAATATTTTATCGGCATTCACTTTATAGTTTCCGACGCCCTTGGCCTCGAGTAAATGACGGATACGTTCATGGACATTCCTATTTTCTTCATAGATGTTTCTCCGCTCTAATAAATTTTCCTCATTATTTTTAAGGATGACATCCATAAGAGCTTTATTCTCTTCATCATCAATTTTTATGAATGAAAGTCTCCAAAAGGCCCTCAACATCTTGAATTTTGCAGGATTAGAGGAAAGGACTTCATCCATGTCAACGCCGTTTTTGAAGAAATGGGGGCTGCCTTTGAATATGCAAACCATCCGTTTATTGACATCTTTTTCGGATCTGTTGATTATCATGTCTTCTTTTATATCATTGAAGATGAAAATGTATGGTAAATCGGAATCAGGAAAATTGAGGAATTTACAATCACCATTTATATTAATCAACTCACCAATGCCGTAAATTTTTCTCTGATGCAAAAAGTATACATTATCCCCTTCTTGCATCGTGATGTAATCTGCAAATGTCCCTTCGTGGTGTGTGTGCCAGTATTTGTTTTCTGGGTTTTTGATGACGGTACCGTAAACGCCGTCATAAATGGATTCTTCAATTGAATTTATATCATCGATAGTGAATATATAACCAGCCATATTTTAGTCACGCCCGCAAATATGTGTAAAGGAAACGTTGAACTGGATGGATACTTTCAGTTTAATCCAGTTCTTTCAGGATTTCAGCAATGTAGCTACTATTCAGCCAGTAACATTGCTTTGTGATTCTTTGTCCGTTAGGCAAATCTACTTTATCTTTACCATCTGCACCTTTTGGCCTTATGTGGGCGACTCCATTAAATCCGGATTTCGGCAAATCGTTTGTCTCGATAATTTTATTGCCATGTTTTTTATATTGAATGTCAATGCCTGTACGGATTTTCAGTCTCACCTCTTCCCACAATTCTCTGATTTTTGTTTCGATGGTCTGGTAAGGCATGTTCCATAATTTGATGCCTTTGAAATACAACTCCCGGTCCGGGTTTTCTCTTTTGGTCTCTTTATATTCAAAGACGACGAACAAAAACTTTGTATTCAGAAATCGTTGTCTGATATGGCTATCTTCCCATGTTTCCTTAGTCCATTGATGAAAATCTATGTTTTCGAACGACATGGATTCTCTAGGTTTCCCACTCGGTTCCAAACGTACGGTTTTGAATTCTATATTCGCTTTTGCAAATTCATCAATATCATCGAGCCTCGTTCCTTTTATACCCAAAAATGAACTTACGATAGAGGGGACAAAGGACTTTGATTTCGGATTGTATTTGATGCCATGCTCGGTGGCTATTTCTTTTATTGTTTTTCCGATGTGTGGGTTGAATTTGTCGACTAGAATTTCATTTAAAGATTTTTTCTTCAATTCAGATTCAGATGTGAAACTCACCAGTTTTTCATTGTTGATGTATTTCCTGACCAAAGTCGTCATATAAGACTGTTTTAGTGAAAATGCACGTTGCATTGCCAAGATATCGGAATAAGGTTGCTTCCTCAGTGAATTCTTGTTTGAACCTTTTGTACATGCACCTAAATAATTTGTGTCTCCTTCCGACAACTCGTGTGCTTTTCCATCACGGATTTTGGAAACAATCTTTTCCCAGTCTTGTTTGATGATTTCCAAATCTTCTTCAGGGTATGTGAATAGTATGCTCTTCACTATTTTATAATCTTTGCGATCGATGTCAGGCAACCACTCGTAGAACATCAGCAATAATTGGCGGTTTTTGCGCCAAAAACTGGAATTATAGAAATCGTGTTGGACTTCTTCCATATAGTTGATTATATTTAATACAAGGCGCTCTTTCGCAGATAAAGTTCCATTTTTATTCCGCTTGAAAGGGGTGACTTTCAATTCGATATTCAAATTTTCAAAGTCAGGTTCCGTATTGGAATTGACCTTATATCCAAAGTAGCTCTCTTCAACGACTTGCCCAAGTCCTCCCTTTGATTTTTTGTTATCGAGTCTGTTCTTTGCATCAATTTCTCCAACAGTTTTGCCTTCAGCAGCTTTTGCCTTTTGAAGCAAATCTTCTTTTGATGAATATTCAATCATTATATTTTCTCCCCCTCCCTTAGATACCATTGCAGCAACTGTACCATTCCATCACGATTTCTATGATGTGTTTCATTTCAATCTGGGTAATTCCTCGTGTAAAATGGATGAAAGACCGATAGTATTTTGGTTGATCATGGATTATAATTGTAGATTACCAATCTGATTGTTCATATATAATTATAACCAAGAATGATTTTTTTGTTTTATATAATGCAAAGATTTTGATCCTTTGTCGAAAATAAGGTATAATATATAAAAAAGCGAAAGGATGTTCGGTATGGAGCGTAAGAAAAAGCTTCGCGTGATGGAATTGTTCGCTGGAGTCGGCGGTTTCCGTCTTGGACTTGAAAGAGCCAATAAAGATTTCTTCGATGTATGGTGGGCCAACCAATGGGAACCGGCTAGGAAAGCTCAAGATGCCTATGAGTGCTATGTGAGGAATTTCAAAACGGGGGTGCATAGCAACGAGGACATCGCAACAGTGCCGGATGAAGTATTCCAACAATATGCATCGGATTTGGTCGTTGGAGGATTCCCATGCCAAGACTATTCGGTGGCGAGATCCCTTTCAGGTGAGAAGGGCATCGAAGGGAAAAAGGGAGTACTGTTTTGGGAAATCGAACGTGTCCTTGAGAATACCCATCCGAAGTATGTGTTGCTGGAAAATGTCGATAGGTTGTTGAAGTCGCCGTCAAAGCAAAGAGGACGGGATTTTGCCATCATGCTTGCCACTTTCCGTGAATTGGATTATAACGTGGAATGGCGTGTGATTAATGCTGCGGATTATGGACATGCACAAAGAAGACGTCGAGTGTTCATTTTCGCTTATAAGAAAGATATTTCATTCGATGAAGAACAAAGCAAATTCACTATGGAGGAAATAATTTTCAAAGAAGGCTTTTTCACCAAACCATTTCCTGTTGAAGATGAACCTTATTCCGGCAGAATCAGTGAAGTGGAAGAATTGCCGGAAGACAGGGTCTTCATCTCAGACAACTACTCTTTCCTTTTCCATCCTGCCGGGATAATGAGGGATGGGAAGTTCCTTACAGCTCAACCAGAACCAGTCACAATTGAACCTACTCCTTTGAGGGATATCCTCTTGCCTGAGGATCAAGTGGATGAGAAATATTATTTGACTGAAGAAGAAGAAGAAAAATTCGAGTATTTGCGGGGACCGAAGAAAATTGAAAGGACTTCAGCGAGTGGTCATAAATACATCTTTTCTGAAGGGGGCATGTCACCGACGGACCCATTGGATTTGCCGGGACGGACAATGTTGACAAGTGAAGGGACGGTCAACAGGAGCACACATATAGTGGAGGTCAATGGCAGGAAGAGGTTCCTGACCCCTGTCGAGTGTGAACGGCTGAATGGTTTCGACGATGGTTGGACAGAAGGGATGTCCGACAGGATGAGGTATTTCTGCATGGGGAATGCTTTGGTCGTCGATTTGATTGAGGCCATGGGCAAACGGATAGAGGAGATAGATGAAGCCTATAAAAAGGAAATTGTCCAACTGGAATTGCTTTAGGGAGATTTTTTGCTCTCAAGTCTATGACAATTTATCTATGTTCCCTTTTTAGGAGGCTGACCAAGTGTTGAAATGTGAATGTGGGGGAATATTCGTTCCAATCGCGATTGAACAGTTTCCCCCGGAATTGTCGAATAATGAAAAAATGAATTATGGACGAGTCTGTGATGTGCAGTGCCAAAGCTGTGGAAAAACACATTATTCCCAGCCCTATGATGATTATGGTTCCAGACTGAAACAAGTGAAGAAAACAGAACCCGTGAAGTTCAAGGATATTCATATTGGAAAATAAAATTGAAAAACTCCGTCATTCTGAAGAATCATCGGACAAGAGCCTTATCGGGCTCTTGTTTTTTATTGTAATCGGGCTTATATTCGGTAATTGAAGATTCTGTTGGAATCCAAAATTAGAAATGAAACACTTGTAAATTTATAGAAAGATGTCTGTAATGGAAAATGTCTATAAATCAAAAAAAACCTCAATATAAAAATTTCTCTTTTTCAACGTCATTTAGTATAATATACCTAAGCTTTCATCAGGGGGTATGTATCGTTGTTTGTTGAAGGGACGACACAATATAGACCAGGATTACAAGCGGAAAAGTATGTGTGGGAAATGGTGAAAACAGATTTTTCCAACAGAAAAGATTGTTTTGGCTTTTTGCATTTTCCGATGTTCAAGGAAGATTTGTCAGGCAGAAAAGAAATTGATATTCTGTTGTTCGATCGCGAACTTGGCGCTGTTGTGATAGAAGTGAAAGGGTTCAAAATCGATGAAATAACCGGAATCAGTGGTCACACTTGGCTTTTGGAAAACATCTACACTTCGAGCGCCGAGCCGTATAATCAAGCAGAACAACAATTGTACATGTTATGTGATGAGATGGAAAAAAACCCTTTGTTTTATAAAACTTTCAGTAAACGCGCGTATGTCGCTTTACCTTACATAACGAGGAAACAATGGGAAGAAAAGGGATTCAATAAATTATATACCCCACCGATTTTGTTCAAAGACGACTTGGATGAAGGGAACTTGGCTGATAAGTTGAAACAATTCGCTGTATTCCAATCACGCACATCTATAAATGATTATACTTGGTCCAAGATAAAACATTATTTTTATATCAATGAATCGCGGAAACAAGTGGATATGGAAGAGACCAATGACTTTTCGCATTTACATGTTTTCGAGAAAATACAACATTGGGAAGAGGAGAAATACAATATCGCCGAGTCCCTTAAAGAGGGAAAAAAGGTATACGTGTTTTCCCCTTTCCCTATACCGAGATTGTCAATTAAAGAATTATATTTGGACAGATACATAGAAGAATTTCAGTTCCAATTGTTCCAATCAACCGAATGGGAATACAAGGGTGGAAAAAAACTGCTTGTCGATGGTGAGAATAATCGATTCATCAAAAATGTGCTGGTGCCGAATTTTCCTGAATTCAATTACGGGCAGTTTATTGCGATTCACACGCCTTCAAATCGTAATTTGATGATTGCAGCAGGTGCAGGAACCGGAAAAACGTATGTGATGATTGATCGTATATTCTATCTTTTGGAAAAAGAGGATGTTGCACTTAAAGATATTGTGATGATTACTTTCACGAATGCGTCCACAAATGAAATGAAGGAAAGGTTGCAAAAAAAATTATTGTCCATGTTCCATCTCACGAAGAAAACGAAGTATTTGTATTATGCTGAAGAAGTGAAAGATATGCAGATAAGCACCATCCACTCTTTTTCCAAGTCCATTTTGTCACAGCTTGCACATGAACTGGGATACGGCAGAAACTTTAAAGTCACCGGATTCAAAAATAAGAAAAAGGAAATAATCGAAAGGTTGACTGATGAATTTTTCAAGATGAATCCAATTAAAGATATCCTGTCTGCAGAGATTAAACATTACGAATTGGTCGAGTTGATGGAAACTTTTTGGGCAGAAATGGAGAAAAAGGGATTGACTGATGACGAAATCAAGAATCAACTTGAATGGGGATTGGTTGTCCCTGAAAGGCACCAAATATTCAATGAATTATTCAGATACGTTTTCCACCGTTGTGAAGAGGAATTGGAGCAAGAAAAGAAAAGTGAAAATGCAATAGATTTGAATGACATGGTCAGAAAATTGAAATTGTTCAAAGGCGGAGAGAAATTGGACCAACTTCAAAAGAATAAGTATATTTTCATTGATGAGTTCCAAGACAGCGACAATACACAAATCGAATTGTTGGCGAATCTCCATAACCATTTGAACTATAAGCTGTTTGTCGTCGGTGATATCAAACAATCGATTTATCGGTTCAGAGGTGGAGACTATACGGCATTTGAAAGGTTGATGGAAAAAGTTCCATCCGGCTTCCAAAAAGTCAATTTGAAACATAACTACCGGACATCCAGTAGTCTATTGAAAAAATTGGATAAAATATTTTCTGTTTGGGGAAAGGACTCAGGGAACTCGGAAGCTTCTGGAAGTTTATTGCCTTATACAGTTGAAGACCGTTTGATATCATCGGAATCCAGTAGTTTGAGAGAACAGGAATTCATTTGTCCTAAGGTGAACAAAGAAGATTTGAAAAAAGAAACCATCTTCCATATCCGGAAGTCTTTTGAGTTGATCAAACTTCACCCTTCCAAAAAAGACAAGGATAAAATAGCATTGATTGTCAGGACAAACAAGGATGCGGAAAAAGTACGCAACTGGTGCGAACAGGAAGGAATTAAAACGATACAGAGTTTGAATGGCACTTTTTTCAAAAGCGATGCGGTCAAACATTTCAAAATGTTGCTCGATGCATTGTTGTTCCCGAATGAACCTAAATTCGTATTGAATCTTCTGCAATCTCCATATTTTGGATATTCGATTCCGGCAAAATCGATTGTCCCGTTCATGGGTGATAAAAAAAGAATCGTCCAGTACCTTAAAGAGTGGGGAGGAAACAAGTTTTCGACTTATCTGGATGATTTGAGGAAGCTTCCAGTGATGGCTGTAATCCAGAAAGTGATTTCTGAAGAAGGTTTGCTTCATAATATTGCACCTTACTATGAAAACAAATTGGGTGGAAGCGGGCATATAGATGTTTATGTAAAGCAGTATGAAAAGAATCTTTACCATTTGATGAATATGATACAGCAGCAATTCAGTCCAATGAATGCGACTTTATGGACTTTGTATGAATGGTTGACTCTGCAAATCCGTGTCAACCGTGATGAAAATGAACCAGAAATCGAAACACCTGAAGATGCTGTTGACTGTCAGTAAAATATGAAGTGCTGCCAATTCGCCGGCTGGAATTGGAATAAGAGGATTAAACTATTTGACCAGACGGAAAAAATAAAGTGAAGTTGAAAACGAAATTGAAAAAAACTTGGAGACAACATCGATATTTGATGCAAAACCAGGTTTTAATTGCCGATTCTGTCCGCATTTGGA
>CALKWU010000256.1 GCA_938004015.1 uncultured Oceanobacillus sp. | reverse complement strand
GATTTATATCGCACGACGACACCTACCGCCAAACAGAAGGAGATTTTCAAGAAAGCCGGCGTTGATTTGCCTCCTGAAATTTTGGAAATCAAACCGAAAAACTAGTAACACTACTAGTATGCCTTTTTTGCCCCTCAAACCCTTGATACACAAGGCATTGAGGGGCGTTCGTTTACCTAGCGACTGTCGAACTCGGGTATAAAGGACTCCCTATTGAAATTTTCGAACATATGTTCTATAATGGATTTAGAACGCTCCTTCTTTAGTCTTCTCATCATATCCTCATGAAGGACGTGATTTTCTTGGAAACGACATGGATTATTAAAGAAATGTCAGATAACATGTACACGAAACACGATCAACTTTACAAAGAACTCATCAGGACATTCTTTGAGGAGTTTCTCGCTGCATTTTTCCCGGAAGTCCATGAATATCTTGACGTCAAAACGGTCACACCGCTTTCCGAAGAAGTTTACACGGATGTTTTGGAAGGAAAAACCCGCCGTTTGGATTTAGTGATGGAAGCAAAGGTGAAAGGAACAGACGCATTAGTGATTGTTCATATAGAACCACAAAGTTATGTCGATCGACAGTTCCATGAGCGGATGTTCCGCTATTTCAGTTTGTTGTATAATGAATACAGAAAACCAATCATTCCAATCACTGTCTTTAGTTATGAAAGTGATTGGGAGGAATATGAATACAAGATGGAATTTCCGTTTTTTCGCGTATTGACATTCAATTATTTGACTTTGCATTTGAAGAAACAAAATTGGCGAAAATATATACGTTCCAATAATCCAGCAGCCGCAGCATTAATGAGCAGGATGAATTATACGGAGGAAGAACGGGTTCAGGTGAAGAAGGAATTTTTACGCATGATCGTCCGCATGAAACTGGACCCGGCTCGAGAACGTCTCATTTATGGCTTTTTTGAGACGTATTTGAAATTGAACGAAAAAGAGGAGGAAATGCTCATGCGGGAAATCGAAAAATTGCCGGAAGCCGATGAAATCTTGGAGATCCCCATTTCTTATGAGGAGAAGGGCAAAGAAATTGGTAAGGAATTAGGAAAGAAAGAAGTTGCAAAAGAATTGCTTAGAGAAGGTTTAAGTTTGGAATTCATTGCGAAAGTCACAAAGTTGGATGAAGAGGAAATTAAAGAATTAAAAAAGGAAATGTAGATTTTCTACACTGTTAAAAGATTTTTACAGATTCACGGTTCCTACTTCAGAAAGTTGTAGTTTATACAAGCGTCGTCATTCTTTTTGGATATGCTTATGAAAATGTCAAATTAATTGATAAACGAGTAATTTTGATAGACGGTGAATGATGTATTAAGAAAAATCTGAGTGCTAGTATGTCATTCGGATTTTTAACTACATTATGTACAATATTTTTCCGTTGTTGTGGTAAAATATAACCGTATGGACATCATGGTGATTAACTATCTTAAGGAGGGAGTTTCATGCGTTTCAAAAACATTACTGTTGCAGGAAGCGGTGTGTTAGGGAGCCAGATTGCTTTTCAAACCGCTTTTAAAGGTTTCAACGTATCTGTTTATGATATCAATGATGAAGCGATTGAAAAAGGCAAAGAGAGGATTCTAGGGCTAAAGCCTAGGTATCAGAAAGATTTGGATGCTAGCCAGGAAGAGGTTGACGAAGCTTATAATCGGTTGGAATTCCACACCGATTTGAAGGATGCGGTGAGCGATGCTGATTTAGTGATCGAGGCAGTGCCGGAAGTCTTGGATATAAAAAAAGATTTCTACACGAATTTAGCAAAAGTAGCTCCGGAACAAACTGTTTTCGCTTCGAATTCATCCACGATGATTCCGAGCCAATTGGTTGCATTCACTGGTCGTCCTGAGAAATATTTGCACCTCCATTTTGCAAATGAAATTTGGAGGAACAATATTGCGGAAGTGATGAAACACGAAGGGACCGCAGAAGAAGTTTTCCAAGGCGTCATCCAATTTGCAGAAGAAATCGGTATGGTGCCGATTCCGATCCATAAGGAACAGCCCGGTTATGTGTTGAACTCCTTGCTTGTGCCATTTTTGGAAGCGGCTGAAAATTTGGTTGTCAACGGAATTGCAGATTTTGAAATGGTCGATAAGACGTGGATGATTTCCACCGGCGCTCCTAAAGGGCCTTTTGCGATTTTAGATGTGATCGGCATCAATACCCCGTACAATTTAGCACGTGCAAAAGCGGAAGCAGGGAACGAAAATGCCGCTAAAGTCGCCGAGTATTTCAAGAAAGAGTTCATCGATAAAGGAAGAAAAACATTTTATGAATATCCAAATCCGAAATATTTGGATGAAGATTTTCTTAAATCATGACAGAACAGAGACTCGGGGGGTCTCTGTTTTTTTTTGAAACTAAAGAAAATATTTTTAGGGGCGGTCCTATATTCCCTGCAAGGAAAAAATTAGAAATCATTCCACCATACGATTGACTAGGTGAAAAAACAGAGTGCATCCATTAATTTTTACTGAACGGATTATCAGCAAATTCTCATCTTGCTCTTAGCCTTCTTTAAGCTTCGTTGATTATAGTATAAGTAACAAATCAACAGGAGGAATAATAAATGAAAAAAATGATCATCACGAGTGTTGCGGCGAATTCAGACATATTTTACTAAATATAATTCAGAGACCTGATTCGGAAAATAAAAAAGAGAGCAAACATTGCTCTCGATAACAGTTTTATTGGCAAAGCAACATTGCGCCTATGACGCCTTGGTCGTCGTTTAACTCTGGTGCCACTATCAATTGTCTCACATTGGGGACTTCCAAA
Source organism: uncultured Oceanobacillus sp. (assembly GCA_938004015.1). GTDB lineage: Bacteria > Bacillota > Bacilli > Bacillales > Amphibacillaceae > Oceanobacillus. Next base: position 2,014 of record CALKWU010000256.1, on the reverse strand, counting down.
TATCCATTTAAAAACTTCATAAATTTTTCACGGGTCATTTCATATAGTTTTTCCTGTTTCATGACACCACCACCGAGTATAATCTTTTCCGGTTGTAATATCACATAATAGTTCATACAAGCTTGAGCTAAATAATACGCTTCAATTTCCCATACTTTGTCATTATTGGCTAACTTCATTCCCTTTTTGCCATATCTCTTTTCAATTGCTGTTCCTGATGCCAAACCTTCAATACATGCACCATGACTTGGACAACTCCCTTCAAATGGATCGTCTTCATGCTTTTGCACCAAAATATGTCCCATTTCTGGATGGTTTTTTCCTTGAAACACTTGTCCACTTTGCACCAAGCCAGCGCCAATACCCGTACCGATCGTGATATAAAGACAGCTGTCGACATTTTTGCCAGCACCATAAGTATACTCGCCTAGACAAGCGACATTCACATCTGTATCTATATAAACAGGAACTGAAAAGTCAGCTTTCAACTGGTCCAATAAGGGATAGTTCCTCCAGTTTGTTTTCGGCGTGTTTAAAATTGTTCCGTATGTTGCACTTCGTTTATCTAAATCAATTGGTCCGAATGCGCCAACCCCCAATGCTTCTATCTCATGTTTGTCAAAAAACTCTTTTGTTTTGGCTAAGGTGACATCTGGCTCTTTAGTCGGAAAACTAACCTTAGCCAAAATTTTTCCGTTTTCATCACCGACAGCACAAACAAACTTCGTACCGCCGGCTTCAATTCCACCAATTAACATACGACAACCTCCCGATAAAATGAATGATCCTCATTTATCAATATCCAACTGATAACTGAATGATATACGTTACTGTGTATTATTTTTTACGATCATAATTTCATCTAAGCCCGCTGTGACATTGTCCTTATCGTTGATCGATATTTCAGCTATATCTTCCGTGTTGGTAATTATGATGGGAGTAACCGTACTCTTCGCTTTTTCTCTCACTAAATCTATCTCAAAACTTATGAGTAACTCACCTTGCTTCACCTGGTCTCCTTCATTTACATGAGAGGTAAATCCTTCTCCGTTGAGATTGACAGTATCTAATCCTATATGAATGAGGATTTCAACACCATTATTGGTTGAAATTCCAACGGCATGTTTTGTAGGAAATACTTGAATGATTTTTCCGTCGATTGGTGAAACAACTTTTCCATTCACCGGATCAACAGCAATCCCATCTCCCATCATCTTTTTTGCAAAAACCGGGTCCGGTACATTTTCTAAAGCTAGCATTTTGCCGCTGATTGGCGCAGTCAGTACGATATCGGTCACTTTTTCCTTTTTTTTAAATAACTTACGAAACACAGAAAAACACCTTTCCTTCATTGATTTAGTAATCAAAAACTTTTTGCAAGTTCCATTTCATTACATCCATCGTTACGCTTCCTTCAATGGTTGAGAAAGTAATTGTCTCCGTTTCGGAACGATCAAACACTCTCGAGGTGAATACTTCTTCACCATCATTAATAAAGATTTCCAGTGAAGAGGTATCTTTAAATATTCGGATATTCTTCAAATGGTTGATCAAACAATGTCTTTTCTCAAAAGTACCTTTACCACTAAACTTTCCTCTCTCAAAAGTGAAAATACGGGTATTCCTCTCATAAATAATTTTACTGGATTCACCAATTTGAATAGAAAAACTTCTAGTTTTCCAATCTTTCACAGTCAATTATAGAAACAAGTTAGTGAAGACTGGATTATCTTTTTTAATTGAATTTTCCTAATTTACAAATGCGACAGAATTCGGTATAAATAAAAGTAAATACTTTTTAAATCGATGCTTGTGGGGATTCAGAGGGAGCAAATGGAAAAAGGGAAGATGTTCTATGCTTAACAAGGAAATAATAGGCTAAAAAATGAATGCCTAAACATAATATACGAGGAGGAACTATAGTGATGACAGAGAATGGTGGAATTCAAGAGATCGTCAACCAGAGCAGGCTCGTGTATCCGACTGAAGAAGAACAGAAAAAAACTGAACTTGG
>CALKWU010000255.1 GCA_938004015.1 uncultured Oceanobacillus sp. | reverse complement strand
TCTCGAGAAACATTCAGAAAAATAAAATATCTATAGTTTTCCTGATCACTTTTGGTGATCAGTATTTTTTTGAAAAAAGGTTGCGCTTTATCCGAAAGTGCATCTCCTTTGTAAATCGACTATAATGCAATAGAATGGACTGGAATATCAATTTTCATTTGAAAGGGGAAAAAACATTGTCGAGTAATCCGAAGTTGAATTGGATCCGTTTGCCGCTGGAAGGAATTGAAAACTGCCGGGAACTGGGCGGATATCCGACGAAAACAGGTGAACAAGTGAGTTGGCGGACATTTTTACGTTCGAGCGATATGAGCCAGGCCACGGAGCAAGACATCGAGTTTCTTAAAGAATATGGTGTCCGGACAGTCATTGATTTGCGGGGGGAAGATGAAGCGAAGGCGTTCCCGAATCCATTGGCGAATGAAAGTTTTTGTGAATACCATAATATACCGCTGTTTACCCAACCGCTTACCGATATGAATTTGCCGAAAAATATCGATATGGGGGATTTTTACATTATGCTTCTTGAAAACACGACGACATTGTCAGCGATTTTTGAAACAATAGCGGAAGCGGATGACGGAAGCATTGTTTTCCATTGTATGGCTGGGAAAGACCGGACAGGAGTTTTGGCGATGTTGCTTTTGGGCATTGCCGGTGTGGCGAAAAAAGATATCATCACCAACTATGAAGTGACTTACAGTAATATGGAATCGTTCCATGGTGAAGGGGCTATTTTGCCTGAAGGGGTTCCGGTTGAATTTTTATATTCGAAACGGGAATACATCGAGCGGGCCTACGATTATCTCATGGAAAACTACGGAAGCTTTGAAAATTATCTCCAAAGTAAAAATATCAGCAGGGAAGTGATCGACAAAGTCCGGGATCGGTTGCTCCTGAAAGACAGCGACCGGGAATGGGTCAAATAGGGTCTGTCCCGTTTTGACCCGATTCATGTCCTAAGTGGCTCGCGCTCGCTTTCATATTCATGTAAATCCGTACCACAAATTCCAGATTAGCTTACTCCACTGGTTTGACGTCACGCTCTTCTATACGTACGTCTTTATTCTCGTAAAAAACGGCCGCTTTCATTTTTTCTGACATGAGGACCACTCCTGTATGTGTTTTCAACATATCATCACTAATGACTGTATCATTAGTCGTAGAAAACCCGGTTAACACAAAAACGTTTATTGATGCTTAAACAACAGGTATAATGAAAAAGTGGAGGAGCGAGACCATAGGATTGAATCGGACAGTGCTACGGACAAGAGCTTTATTGCAAGAAGCATATCTTCGTCTGATGGAAAAATATGAAGAAGAGGAAATCACGGTTTCGATGATTGCAGAAGAAGCGAACATCAATCGGGCGACGTTTTATGCACATTATTTCCAATAAAGAAGAAATTCTGGAAGAAATGTTGGCCGGATTTGAAAAAGCGATTCTTGATGTGTTCAAAGATGATCGAAAAATTGATGCAGGACAACCAACCCCGATAACAGAAGCGATTTTTCGATATATGGAGACGCATCAGAAGGCATTCTATGCTTTAGCAAAGGGCCACGAAGGATTTGAACGTCGGTTGGTAGCTTTGTTCCATGGATTGTTTACGGAAAAATCCACATTGAAACCGAATCTCCCCTAGGGAATTGAATGATAACATTTTCATACACTATCAGACAAAAGCGACACTCGGCCTCATCTACTATTGAATCCGCAACAATTTCAAGCATAGTAAACAATATATGATGAAACAACTCACCCTCCTCTCCAACAAAAATCAAAAGCCTCATTAGAAAATAAAAGGGACTGGGTCAAACGGGGTCAGTCCCCCAATGTCCCAAATGCGGAAGTTCAGCGGATTTTGCTGCAAGTTTACAAATTATCGAAGCCAATTCACAATTAAAAGGCGCAAGTTCACAAATTGGGCCAAAATGGGACTGTCCCTATTTGTCCCCATACGAAAGGAGACTTTTACATCTATGGAATATCAACTGCCAGAACATATATATGAATTGTTACAACAAAATCGGAGGGGAAATCCCGGAGAATTTGAATTTTTGATCCGCCCTGGTGGCTATGTTCCACCGCATATCGATCTCTTGACTGATGCGATTGCCGCCCTCAGCATGGGGAAAAACATTTTGC
>CALKWU010000254.1 GCA_938004015.1 uncultured Oceanobacillus sp. | reverse complement strand
AAATCTGTTTCCATCCATTGTGAGCCGGCTCCGATTGAGGCGAATGAGCCGGGGATTGTCTTTTACACGAGCGGTACGACCGGGAAGCCAAAGGGGGTTGTTCACTCCGGCATGGCATTTGTCGTGCAAAACTATATTTACGCAAAATACCATATGAACCACCAGCCGGATGATGTGTTTTGGTGTACCGCCGATGTCGGATGGTTGACGATGCATATTTGGGGTGTGGCGGGGGCACTTGCGAACGGGGTGACGACGGTTGTTTATGAAGGTGCGCCGAACTATCCGGATGAAGATCGTATTTATCAAATGATTGAAAAGTATCGTGTAAACAAGCTTTTCACCGCACCGACTGCATTACGTATGCTCCGGAGTCTCGGAAATCAAGCAGTCGAGAAGTACGACTTATCCTGCCTTGATGTTGTTTCTTTAGTCGGGGAGCCGTTTGATCCCGATACGTGGAAATGGACAAGGGACGTATTGGGGAGCGGAAAAATTTGTGTGAATAATACGTGGGGACAAACGGAAACAGCCGGGACCCCGTTGTCGGGAGCTGCATGGCTTACCCCGATGAAACCGGGTTCCGCCGGGGTGGCATTTTTGGGAATAGATGCGGGGATAGTCGATGATGCTGGTGATCCGGTTCCTAAAGGGACGCTCGGGAATCTCGTCATCCGCAAACCATTCCCGATGTTGTGCCGTACTCTATGGAAAGAGCCGGAGCGTTATTATGAACAATATTTCAGTCAAGTTAAGGGAAATTATTATGCGAGCGATATCGCACTGGAAGACGAGGATGGCTATTTTTGGGTCGTCGGCCGTTCGGATGATGCGTTCAACGTGTCAGGCCATCGTTTGAGCACGATGGAAATGGAGAGTGCGATTTTGGAAGTGGAAGGGATATCCGAGGTCGCTGTCATCGGCGCACCGGATAAAATCAAAGGGGAAGTGCCGGTCGTTTTTGCTACGGTTGCCGACGGGTATACAGGCGATGAACATTTACAGGTGAAAGTGGAGGAGAGCCTCGTGAAAAGCATCGGGAAAATTGCGATGCCGCGGGATGTTTTCTTCGTCGAGGCGATGCCGAAAACCGTGAGCGGGAAAATCATGCGCCGACTGCTGAAAGAATTGAACGTAAAAGGTGATGTGACTGGCGATCTGACTGGGCTGGAAGATCCGTCGGCCATTGAACATATTAAAGAAATCGTTGCGGCAAGAAACGTCCGCTAGCGATAAAGAGTCATTCGATTACCTATTTTTTTTCGAGGCAGGCTAGAACGCCACGTCCTGTGTGCCAAGCTTGGGGCTGTGATTGCTTGCCCATCAAGCCTTGCACTAGCACGTCCTGTGCATCGGGGGCTCACCGGCCGCTGCTGCATAGAAGACACTGTGAGAAACGACCAAAGGGAGTTTCTCACAGATGTCGCACTTGTACCCG
>CALKWU010000253.1 GCA_938004015.1 uncultured Oceanobacillus sp. | reverse complement strand
TGCTCGGATTTCTCGTCGGCTTTTCCATCATGGCATCCCTTGTCGTCGCCACATTGGCGGGGGCATTCATCCCGATGCTCATGCACCGTTTGAACATCGATCCGGCCGTCGCTTCCGGCCCGTTCATCACGACATTGAATGACATCATTTCAATTCTCATCTATTTCGGTCTGGCTACCACCTTCATGTCTCACTTGGTTTGACAGAGGGTGGGCCAAACGGGGACAGTCCCTGAATGACCCGATTGGGACATTCAGGGACTGTCCCGTTTTGACCCGATGTCACACAATTGGGCGGTATGGGCATATACTGATTGTGATTATGGTATGAAAAAAGGGGAGACGGATTGTGGGAGAAGGAAGGTACGCAAATCATCCATTATTATATATCCATCAGCCGGAAATGGAGGAAGTGCATGTGACGATGCAGCATCATTATCGAACTTCGACATTCTCGGCCGATGAAGAAACGGATGGGCAACGCGGTGATGAAACTTCAACGGCAGTCTATTCGCATGAAGAAGATACAGATGATTCCAATCAGCCGCAGCAGAAGAAATTCCGCGAGATGACGGTGGAGGAACAGTTGACGTATTTGACGGAACAGCCGGAATATGTACCGAAAATCGTATGTGAAATCCATACGGAAAATCGCTTGCATCAGGGAATCATCCAAGACGTGAAGGAAGGAATAGTGACGGTTTTAAGCGGCAGCCGGAAAGTGGAAATTCCGCAAGAAGAAATAAACCAAATCCGGATTTATAGCTTTTGACAAAAAAGATAAAAAGAAAAAAACGCCCGACAACCGATGAATAGGAACTATCCATCGGTTTCGGGCGGAATGCATATTTATCTTCTTAAGCGGATTGCCGGCAAGCACGTGACATGGCAGAAGCAATGCAAGTTGACGGTAATGCAAATTCCTGTCGCCCGTAAATTTTTTGGTTTTTGGTCAGTCGGATCTTTCAAATCACCAGAGCCTACTTTTTCCATATCTTTTATCAACAATTCCAATACGGCACAGTCGTTTCTGTCGATTTTTTTCACACGGAAAATGAAACTTGCGACAATATCATCGATCTCACCATTCGGCAATTTTCGTGCGCCGAATCCTTTGAATGGTTTTCCGTCTTTGGAATATAAAATGATCGGAATCGTATCTTTACGGATTCTTCTTTCGCCCTCACCCCGGATATCATCGATCGATTGCTGGCAACTAACTCCGCAGTAATCATCTTCTTCCACTTCATTTTGCACTTTATCGATTTCTTTCAGAACATCGATGACGCATTCTCCAAGATCTTTTCCACAACCACAGCTCATATCCAATTACTCCTTTCACTCAAAAATATTGACTTTCTGTAATAGGATATGTGCCATTGGGTTCTTGGTGTGGGCAAATGAACTTCATTTTAAGACAAAATCCCAAATTTCAGGAGTACTTTTCATAAAAAATGGGTATAGAATAGTAGAGGCATAATCGATGAAAGGGGAATTCAGAATGGGATACATTCTTCCGGTTGAAAGGTATCAATATGTCGATTACCAAGAACGTATCCGTGGTGAAGACACATCCGTCTCTGCCGTCAACCGAACATTCCGGCCAGTCCTTGAGAAAAATCATCAAGAAGTTAAGACGAATCACGAACGTTTCAATCCGGACATTTATCAATCCGCTTCTCTGGACATCCCGCCTGCTGCCGCCATCGATCAGGCCTATGCGGATATTACAGGAAAAGGGCAGAGGATTAACGAAATCATTTAAAAAATGGGACTGTATGAATGTCATACATCCCATTTTTGATGATTCCGATTGACGATCGGATAAATTTGCAGTTCCTTGTCTTTTTCATATTCCGCGTGAAAAATGTCCTCCAGTTTATAATTCTGCTTTTCCAACTCATTCAACAACCATTCTTCCGTCAAGTTTTTTTCCCGTAAATTGTCGTAAATGATCTCTCCGTCATTGATCAATGTGATCGGCAAGCGGATCGGTTCTGGGGCCAACTTCAAATCTTTCCGCGTCGGTGTTTGAAACTCCGATTTCCGTAACACAGAAATCGTGCCGTTTGTTTCAAGAATCGCATATTCCACCTCATCCAATGAAAAGACATCTTTCGAGCGCAGCATATGTTTCAGCTGGTTGACGTCCAGCTTGTTTTTTTTCATTTCATCGCGGACGAGTTTCCCATTTTTGATGATAATGACCGGACTTCCTTCAAGCAAGTGCCGGGAGCGTTTGAATTTTTGGGTGATGAGTTCGGTGACATACATGAGTCCGCCCCATATGGTGACGACGAAAGCGATTTGGGGAATCCCGATTTTTTCATCATAGAGCGCATTCCCAAGGAGTTCACCAAGAACGATCGCTGAAATGAAATCAAAGGCGGTAATTTGCGATATTTGGGTTTTCCCTAAAATTTTCGTCAAGATGAAAAGCGAGAAAAAGCCAAAAATAAGATCGAAAAACATTTCTGGAAAGCCTTGCATCTTTTTTCCTCCTGTCAGCGCACTTAGCTTATCCAATCGGAAGAAAAATATGCGAAAGAGAAAGGCAATAGCTAAAAGAAACCGTGTCGAACCGCTGGCAAGAGATTATGAAAAACGCCACCCCTAGTTATACGGAGTGGCTCAAATATATATAAATGGAGTGCATTTAACGTTAATCATTCGAAAATTCCTTCACCATCGTCACATGGGGAATTCCCGCATCCATAAAGACGTCGGATACAGTTTCATAACCTTGTTGCGCATAGAACGTTTCGGCATGGGTTTGGGCATTGAGTTTCGCTTTATGATACCCATGTTTGCGGATCGTTTCTTCCATCTGTTCCATCAACGTCCGGCCGAAATGTTTGCCCCGATATGCTTTCATCACACAAATCCGTTCCAATTTACCGAAATCGTCGATGAAGCGGACTCTACCTGCAGCTACCGCTTTCCCATTTTCATAGCCGACAAAATGGATAGCCGTTTCATCAAACTCATCCATTTCCTCTTCTTTCGGGACGTTTTGTTCTTCCACAAACACTTTCATTCTTACGTAGAATGCATCTTTGCGTTCTTCAGCTGTTGTTGCGATTTTCACTTCCATGGTTCATCCCTGGCCTAGTACGAAGGTTTCATAAACTGTCCACTGGCCGTTTTCCAATTGATAGAGCAGTTGGAAACGATCGAGGACGTCTTCATATTGATGGTTCTCCATATTCATCCTGCCGAGGATGTCATTGAATTCATCATGTTCCAACTCTTGTGCCAGTGTGACGTGCGGAACAAACGGATGTTTCCGGTTGTTTTCAAAAATTCCGCTTTGGAATTTTTCTTCCAATTCAATGATTTCATCCGTCGGTTCGACTTTAAAGTAAATCGTGTTCGTGACAGGTTCAAAGGAGCTCACTTTTTTGATGTGAATCGGGAAAGGCTTCGTTTCTTTAGCAATTTTTCTCAGTTCTTCCACGACTTCATCCAATTTTCCTTCAGGTAATTGGAAACTCGGTTTCAAGGTCAAATGTGGTGGAATTTTCGTATACTGTGGATCGTATATTTTCCGATACGTATTCGCTGCATCTTGGATCTCTTTTGATGGAAAATAAGCAATTCCAAAATTCATCATAAAACCTCCCATTTCATATTTTTCACACGTCTAGCAATGAAAATAAATTTATGTTTTATTATAACAAACTTATAGAAATATGCTATGAATGATACGTTAATTATATAAACTTTTTTTGAACTTAATCGATGATGCTTGTCAAAGCCCGCGGCATATCTATTTGCCAATACTTCCACGTATGTTCGCCGTCTTCCAGCTCATGGTAAATATAATGGACGTTTTTCTCCGTTAAAAAACGATTCAATTCCCGATTCGGTGTCAATTGATCGATGATTCTCCCATCAATCATCCTCGCTTCATCTTCTTTTTCGCCGATTGTATGGTAGATATCCAAACCGCTCACATCTTCCGCTTGTTTAATGACGTCCATAATCGGTTCGTCAATAAAAGGAGACTGTAAAATCACTTTGCCGAACGTGTTCGGATAGCGGAGGGCCGTGAGCAAAGAAAATGTACCGGCAAGTGAATCTCCCATAAGGATTCTCGTTTTGCCGAGATGGTAAGCCGGCAATTCATCATCCAAGTGCGGCACGACTTCTTTCGTGACGAAGTTGGTGAATGCATCATGTTCCTCGCCATTCGGATGGTATTTCCTTCTCCGGTCGGCGGCATCTTTATAGTGGATGCCGACGAAAATCGTGTTCATCAATTCATAGTCTTCATGGAGGCGGTCACTTAACGTGGCAATCCGTCCCAATTGGAAGTAGTCATCTCCGTCGAACATGATGCAAATATTATACTTGTATAGCTCGGAAAATGTTTCCGGATAATAGATTTTAATCGTTTTCGATTCATTTAAATAGTTGCTTTCAATTGTTTTGTCGACCATTTTCCCTTTTCTAGCCAATGGACTACACCTCTTCAAAAAAGTCTCTTCACATCACTAGCATACCTAGTGCTCGTAGTTTTGTCTTTCAATTCGCTTCTTGCAACAGTTGGCTTTGTTGTAGACTGTAATACGCGCCTTTTTGTTCCATCAATTCATCATGATTTCCTTTTTCGATGATTTTTCCATGTTCCAACATGATGATGACGTCGGCCTCCCTGACTGTATTCAAACGATGGGCGATGACAAGGCTCGTTCTGCCTTTCATCAACCGTTTCAACGCATCTTGGATTTTCAATTCCGTGACCGTGTCGATATTGCTCGTCGCTTCATCCAATATCAAAATCGACGGATTGGCGATGAGCGCCCGGGCAATCGTCAACAATTGCTTCTGCCCTTGGCTGATGCCGCTTCCCGTTTGATCGAGGACGGTGTCATAGCCGTCGGGAAGTTTCATGATGAAATCGTGGGCATTCGCATCTTTTGCCGCTTGGATCACTTCTTCATCCGTCGCATCCAATTTTCCGTAACGGATGTTTTCCCGGATCGTCCCGTGGAAGAGGAAGGCATCTTGGAGAACAAATGCCATATGTTTCCGTAAACTGCTTCGTTTGATAGCTTTCAAATCGATGCCGTCCAACGTGATTCTCCCGGAATCGTAGTTGTAGAATCGGGAAATGAGGTTGATGATCGTCGTTTTTCCTGCACCGGTATGACCGACGAAAGCGATCGTTTGGCCAGGTTTTGCTTCAAAACTGATGTTATCAAGGACGATATCTTCTTCATATGCGAAAGTGACATCATCAAAAATGATGTGCCCGTTTGTCTCTTCGATTTCCATTGCTTGTTCTTCGTCCCGCTCTTCTTTTTCCTCATCCATTACATTGAACACTCTTTCTGCTCCGGCAATGGCGGAAAGCAAGATGTTGAACTGGTTCGACAGTTCATTGAGGGGACGAGTGAATTGCCGTGCATACTCGGTGAAAATGACGATGATTCCGACGGTCACCAATTCTTGATTGCTGTAAATGGCAAGTAAACCGCCGACAAGGGCGATGAGTCCGAAACTTAAAAAATTCAACATGTTCATCACTTTCGGAATCAATCCGGAAATCATCAACGCCCAAAACCCGGTTTTCTTCAGTTCATTGTTCCGTTCTTCAAAAGCGGCGATCACTTTCTTTTCTTGGGAATACGTTTTTACAACATGCTGTCCCGAGACGATTTCTTCCACATAACCGTTCACTTCCCCGAGATTTTTTTGTTGCAATTTGTAGAGCGGTCCCGTGCGGGAAGTGATCCATTTCATCGCGTAGTACATCATTGGAACAATAACCATCGTCACCACCGTCAAAATCGGACTCAACAGGAGCATGACGATGAGCGTCCCGGTAAGGGTCAAGACACTCGATGCGATTTGGATGACCGATGAATTGAGCGTGTTGTTCACGTTGTCGATATCGTTCGTCAAGCGGCTCATCAATTCCCCGTGTTGCCGTTTATCGAAATATGAAATCGGCAAGCGGTGGAATTGTTTGAAAAGATCTTCCCGCAATTCATACACCGTGTTTTGTGCAACCCCGACCATCCAAAAGTTCTGCAAAAATATCGCCAATGAATGGCAGAGGAAAACAAATATCAACGCAACGAGCACTTTCCCCAAACCATCCATTTCCCTTGTGACGATGAAATGGTCGATGGACATACCGACCATGTATGGCCCGAGCAAACTGAGGCCTGAGCTCGCGACGACCATGAGGATGACGAGCGTGAGCATTCCTTTTTGCTTGGACAAATACTGCCAAATCCGTTTCAACGTCGCCCCCATATTTTTGGCCCGTTCCTTCTTATTTTTGCTGGAAGTGTCGAGCGGGATCTTCTCATATTGAAAAGGGGCTTTCCAATCTTTATTGGACATAGGCATGCTCCTTTCCGTATTGGGATTCGACGATTCGTTGGTATAACTCGACTTCAGCGAGCAATGTTTCATGCGTGCCGATTGCGAGGATTTCCCCTTCATCAAGCAAAAGGATGCGATCCGCTTTCCTTGCGGTGGAAATTTTTTGCGTGATGATCATCATCGTGCATTTGTACTTCTCAATCGCTTGAAGCAGCCGGGCTTCCGTCGCTAAGTCAAGGGCGCTTGTACTGTCATCGAGCATCAAAATTTTCGGTTTCCGGACGAGTGCACGAGCGATGGAAATTCGCTGTTTCTGTCCGCCGGAGAGATTCACGCCCCGTTGACCGACAACCGTATCATAGCGATCCGGTAAGGTCATGATCGTATCATGGATTTGCGCATCTTTTGCCGCTTGGATGATTTCTTCTTCCGTCGCATCTTCTTTTCCCCACGTGATGTTGTCCCGAATCGTTCCGGTGAAAAGCAACGGACTTTGCGGCACATAACCGATGCTGTCCCTCAACGATTTGAAAGGATAATCTTTAATCGGACGATCATCGATGAAAATGTCACCTTCCATCGGTTCGAACAAACGCGGCATCAATTGGAAAATCGATGTTTTCCCTGCCCCGGTCGCCCCCATAATCGCCAAGGTTTCACCCGGCTCAACATGGAAAGAGACATCTTTCAACACGACTTCATCTGTGTTCGGGTATTGAAAATGGACGTTGCGGTACGTGACAGATCCGTGTTCCACTTCCGAACGATCGTTACTTTCTTCTTCCTCTTCGCCTTGATCGTCGATGGATAACACGGCATCGACTCGTTCCGCTGATGCTTTCGTGCGGGAAAGCACCATGATGATGAATGAAAACATTGAAATCGCCATGGCGACCCGCATCGCATAGTTGACGATGGAAACGACTTCCCCGACTTGGGCATGGCCGCCGATCGTCTGGATGTTCCCGAACCAAAGGATGAACACGATGCTCAAATTCATGATGAAGAGGAGGATCGGCATGGAAGATTCGACAAAACGGAACGTCTTTTTTGTCGTTTTGGCGAGACTTTCATTGGCTTCCATAAAGCGCCCTTCTTCAAAACCACGTCTCGTGAAGGCTTTGATGAGCCGCATTCCTGCAAGGTTTTCCTGCATCACCCGGTTCACATGATCGACATTCGCTTGCACTTTCGAAAACATTCTGCTTGCGTATGTCATGACGAAGAAAATGAACAGGACCAAAATCGGCACCGACACTAAAAAGACCAATGCGAGCCGGACGTTCACGACAAACGCCATAATGACGCCGCCAAGAGCGATAAGAGGGGCCTTTGCCATAATCCGCAAACCCATGAAAATCGCATTTTGGATTTGTCTGATATCATTGGTAAAACGTGTCACTAGAGCGGATGTCGGAAATTGGTTCAAACTTTTAAAGGAAAAATATTGGATACGGGAGAACAGTTTTTGCCGCAAATCGTAACCAAATGCGAAACTGACATGGGAGGAGTAGAACGAATTGATGACCCCAACTCCAAAGGATAAAATGGCAAGCCCGACCATGATGCTCCCCCACATGACAATATTCCCTATATCTTGCTGGAGCACGCCTTGATCGATCATCAGTCCGAGAAACAACGGCAGGAGGAGTTCGATGACCAGTTCCGTAAGCATCATTGAATATGCAATGACAATCGATACTTTGTAAGGCTTCAAAAAGGAAAACACATTTTTCAAAAGCTGACCCTCCAAGTATTAATAATAACAATTGTTTTACTATTATAATAAGAATGCAACCAATAATCCAGCATTTTATTTCGTGAATCGAAGTTTTGGAATTTTTAACGGAAGGGACACATTTTCATCGCGTCTGGACGTTGATTGGAAAAAAAGAATTGATATATAAACACTCGGATTCTTCTGGTAGTGTAAAGTCGTAAACATGCCCGTTATCCATTCGATGAGTGGATTGGATTCAAAGCATATGACCGGAGAAGTCCCTT
>CALKWU010000252.1 GCA_938004015.1 uncultured Oceanobacillus sp. | reverse complement strand
CCAACCATCATAACAGCTGCTTCTTCAAATGCTTCAGGTCGCTCATGAGCCTCCCGAATATTAAGAGCCCTTAATCCAAGGATCGAAGATTCTTCACTGATTGTTCCACTGTCGCTGAGCACTGCTTTCGCTTCCATTTGCAGTTTGACATAATCGATGAACCCTAAAGGTTTTAACGTCTGTATTAATGGATTTAATTCTACGCCAGTTGCTTCTATTCTTTTTCTCGTCCGAGGATGGGTACTCATAATGATTGGCATCTGATATTCTTCAGCAACTGCATTTAAACTTTCAACAAGATCATAAAAGTTTTTATCCGAATCTATATTCTCTTCACGATGTGATGACACAACAAAATACTTTTCCTTTTCTAAGCCTAATCTTTCTAATACATTAGATTTTACTATTTCATCTTTCTTCCAATTTAGCACTTCATACATTGGACTTCCGGTTTTGATGATTCGATCCGCCGGGAGTCCCTCGCTGATTAAATATTCTCTTGCGATATCACTGTACGTTAAATTGATATCTGCTATATGGTCAACGATTCTCCTATTCGTTTCTTCTGGTACTCTTTGATCAAAACATCTATTTCCCGCTTCCATATGGAAAATAGGGATTTTTCTTCTCTTTGCTGCAATCGCACTTAAACAACTATTTGTATCCCCCAAAACCAATAAAGCATCTGGTTTTACTTCCTCTAAAATCGGATCAATTTTTATTAGCACATTTCCAATCGTTTCGACGGCATTGCCCGTTGCAGCATCCAAAAAGTAATCAGGTTTCTTTAAATTGAAATCTTTGAAAAACACTTCATTTAACTCATAATCATAGTTTTGACCCGTATGAACAAGCGTATGATCAATCGCTTCGGATTCTTCCAATTTGTTGATAACTGCAGCTAATCGAATAATTTCTGGTCTGGTTCCTACAACTGTCATTACTTTTAGTTTTTTCATTCATTATACCTCCATGTAATATGTGTCAGGGTCATCAGGGTCAAAACATTCATTTGCCCACATGACAGTGACCAAATCTGTATCCCCAACATTTTCAATCGAATGTGTATATCCGACCGGTATATCAACAACTTCCAACTTTTCACCACTTACATGGTATTCGATAATTTCATCTGATTCCAAATGGCGAAGTCTAATTATAGCTTCACCACTGACAACTAAAAACTTTTCATTTTTTGTATGATGCCAATGATTTCCTTTTGTTATTCCGGGTTTTGAAATGTTGATGGATATTTGTCCGCGTTCTTTACTTCGAAGAAATTCTGTGAATGAACCTCTTTCATCCGAATGCATCTTCAATTCATATGAGAATTTATCTTTTGGCAGGTAACTCAAATAGGTGCTATATAACTTTTTCGTAAACTCATCTCCCATATCTGGGACATATAGATTGTTTCGGCTTTCTTTAAAACTGTAAATAAGTTCCGCCAATTTTCCTAATTTTATTTTGTGAGTAACAGGAACAACACAATACTTCCCTTCAATTGTCGGGTTTCCTTCTAAGGCTCGCATGAATTCATCTAACACATCATCAATATAACAAAGCGTCAATTCAACTTCTGGGTCATGGATTTCTATATCCAAATCGCGGGCAATATTGTGGCAAAACGTTGCAACAACGGAATTGTAATTTGGTTTGCTCCATTTCCCAAACAGATTAGGAAGGCGATAAATGTAAACCTTTGCTCCCGTTTCCTTTGCATATTCAAACAATAAATCTTCTCCCGCTTTTTTACTTTTGCCATATGCATTATCTCTTACAGCTTGAATGGAAGACGTTAACACAATGGGAGATTTGTTGTTATGTTTCTTTAATAACTCGATCAACTCTGAGGTAAACTTTACATTTCCTTCAAAGAATTCTTTTTCATCTTTCGGTCTGTTCACACCTGCTAAATGGAAGACGAACTCACAATCTTTTGCATACTCTTCTAATTGTTCTTTACTTGTTTTACGAGTTGCTTCCAAAACTTCGAATTCCCTATTCTTTAATTCGGCAGTCAAATTTTTCCCGACAAAACCTTTTGCTCCTGTTACTAATATTTTCATTCTAAAGCTCACCTTTCACTCAATTTTAAATATGCGCTTTTTGTTTCCACAATTCAAGTTCATGTCTCACATACTCAATTTCGAGGAGTTTTTTCTTTATTTGTTCGACGTTTAAACGTTCCGTATTATCCGAATTGTATTCTTTCTCTGAGCTTAATTCAGGACTGCCTTTTTCAAAATATTTTTCATAATTCAAATCACGATGATCGGCAGGAACCCTAAAATAATTTCCTAAATCTTCAGCAACTAAATATTCTTCACGCGTAAGCAAGGTTTCGTATCTCTTTTCTCCATGTCTAGTTCCTATTATTTGAATTTCGTTATCAGCATTAAACAATTCTTTTATCGCCTGTGCCAAATCGCCAATGGTGCTTGCTGGAGCTTTTTGCACCATAATATCGCCAGCTTTTGCGTTTTCGAATGCAAAAACGACCAATTCCACTGCTTCTTCCAAACTCATTAAAAACCTCGTCATGTTAGGATCTGTAACCGTTAAAGGTTGTCCATTTTTTATTTGTTTGATAAAGAGAGGAATTACAGAGCCACGAGATGCCATAACATTTCCATATCTCGTACCACAAATAAGTGTTTGGTCAGGTGAAACCGTTCGTGATTTAGCGACAAACACTTTTTCCATCATAGCTTTGGAGATGCCCATTGCGTTGATAGGATAAGCCGCTTTATCCGTAGATAGGCAAATAACTTTCTTAACGCCAAATTCAATGGCCGCAGTCAATACGTTGTCCGTACCGATGATATTGGTTCTTACTGCTTCCATTGGGAAGAATTCTGCAGTAGGCACTTGCTTCAATGCCGCAGCGTGGAATATGTAGTCTACACCATGCATGGCATTTTTGACGCTGGCGAGATCCCTAACATCCCCAATATAAAATTTTATTTTGTCATTACGATATTGTCTTCTCATATCATCTTGTTTCTTCTCATCACGAGAGAAGATGCGTATTTCTTTAATATCAGTTTTCAAGAATCTTTTTAATACCGCATTTCCGAAGGAACCTGTACCACCGGTAATTAA
>CALKWU010000251.1 GCA_938004015.1 uncultured Oceanobacillus sp. | reverse complement strand
CGCGACATCAATAGCATCTTTCACCATTGCCGGACTGTATAATGCCGATTGGATCCAAATATCTTCATTTTCCGGCATCATTTGGAAGTATTCTTGCATTCCTCCGCCTCCGGTCACCACTTGAATATCATCTCTTCCTGCTTCACTGATCGCCTGCAGCACACCGATGGATGTTTCATCATCCATGGAAAACACGGCGTCAATATGGTTCAAACTCGTCAAAATATCCGAAAAGTCAGCGAGACCATCTTCCCTTGTGAATTGAGTGGCATACGTATGGATATTCAAATCCGGCGCAATCTCTTCAATCGTATCCATGAAACCTGCTTTCCTTAACTCTGATACTGAACCTGCGGAAGGCACCTCAAGTACAACCACTTCTCCTTCCGTACCGATTTTGTCCACGATATAGTTTGCCCCTTGAACGCCCATATCGTAGTTATCTCCGGCAACGCGATAAACACCATCGACATCGATGACGATATCGAAGTTGACGACTTCAATCCCTTCATCCAATGCCTGTTGAATTGGGACTTCCATTCCTTCCCATTGCGGAAAAGCAACGATCACTTCTGCGCCCCATGTCTTCAAATCATCCAACTGGGACGTCATTTCAGTGGCGTCATTACTCGTATGGATTTGATACTCGATTTCATCAGACAACTCTTCAGCACGCTTCTCCGCATGATAGGCTACAGCGGCCACCCAACCATGCGTCACCGCCGGAGCGAGGATGCCGACTTTGTACTTTTCAGCTGAACTTCCATCATCATCGTTTCCATTGCCTCCATCTGCATTGGACTCTGCATCATCGCCCCCACAGGCAACCAGTACAAATGCAAGAATGAAAATCCCCATCAATCCTAACCATTTTTTCAATGACATTACCCCCTATATTTGATATTTGAATGAGAGACCATATTCCTAATCAGCATCGTCAGCTGACGGCCTTTATGAAAGCCGAATTGTTGTTCCTGTTTCAAGGGATGTTTCAATAGCTCCCAACAGTTTGATCACATACAAAACATCTTCCAACGGTATCAATTTGTTATCCGCATCGTTTTCCAGACAATCTATGAAGTATGTCAACTCGTTGATGAATGCATCCGTTTCTTTCAAATGAGGAATCGTCGTTTTCCCATCGTCATAAAACATGAATCGCTTGTCACTCATGCGCTCAATGTTCTCACCCGCCATCAATTGAAAATCCAACACTTGTTCCTTTGACTGTGCCCGATATCCCATCGTAAAAGAAAATGCTCGCGGCATCCGGTGGGAAGCTTCCACAAATGCTCTTGCATGATTTTCAAATGTGAGCATCGTCATGACATGGTCCCAGGCACCGTATTGATTTTGTCCACCCACCGCATACACGCTTTCCACTTCACCAAGCAAATGATACACAAAATCAATGTCGTGGATATGAAGGTCGAACAACGCACCACCACTTTTTTCGCGTGATTGAAACCAGTCACTCCATGTTGGGAGTTGGCCTAGCCTGTGAGCATGAAGCATTTCAATTCGTTCCAATTCACCTGTATCTGTATATTCTTTTAAGAGTTGATATTCCGGCCAAAACCTGAGGACATGGCCGACGAATAAGCGGACTCCTTCTTCACGGACTACATCGAGAATCCTTTCACACGATTCCACCGTCATTGTCAGCGGTTTTTCACAGATGATGTTCTTCTTGGCTCTTGCAGCTTTGATGACGTATTCCTCATGTAAAAAAGTAGGTACGCAAATATCGATGACATCAATATCTTCCCGTATCAACAAGTCCTCATAGGCTGATAAAACATCGCCAGTGAACTTTTCCAACTCTTTATGTTTGCTCCTCGTACAAATCGCCACAACTTCAGCATTCGGTACGTTGCGGTATGCCTCGAGATGGGTTTTACCGATGAAACCGAAACCTGCAAGGCCGATTCTTTGCATGTCCATTCTCCTAAACTAATAATTTCTTCAAGTAGTGAAAAGATCTTCGCACTGACTCATTCACTTCTTCTAAATCTTCCGGTCCATCCGGGGTGAATTCAATTTCGACACTGATTGGACCTTTGAAATTTCCCTCTTCCAAGATATGGAAGATTTTTCGAAAATCGATGTCTCCATCACCGACCGCCGGAAAATTCCATTCAGCATGTGGTCCGAGTTTATCTTTCAGATGAATAAAACCGACATGTTCGATGCTGATCCTCAAATCTTCATAGGGCATCACACCCCCGTAAAAGATGACATTTGCTGTATCATAGTTGATCGTCGAATGATTGCCGGAGGACTCGACTAAATTCATAAGCGAGTGGCCGGTTGCATAATTATTTCCATGTGTTTCAATCGCCAGAGTGACATTTTTTTCTTCGCATTTTTTCAAAATCGGCTGTAAATTTTTCTGAAGCACCTCCTCTTCTTCAATGACGTCTTTGTCTCCATGGGCCTCTCCTGTGGAGGTAATCAAATAAGGAGAAGCGAAATATTCAGCCAAATCAATGCTTTTCCATAAATTTTCAATCCCTTCTTCTGTCATAAGGTTGCTATGAGCACCAATTCCAACACAGGTCATACCGAATCGGTTCAACAACACTTTAATTTCCTCAAGTTCCCTTTCAGACATGTCAGGCAATACATGTGGTGTATGTTCAACAGCCGCCAATTCTATTTTTTTGAAACCGGCTTCACTTGCTCCTTTGACAGCTTCTTCCAATGAAAAACCACGATACGTATTCGAATTCAAGGCAAGTTGATGAAACATAGTAACCTCCTATTCCTTTTGGCCTGTATAATTGTCAATATGTTCGGAAACTTTATGATGTATGTGTCCCCGTTCCAAGCATCTTTTCAATAATCTGCAATGACGCAAACGCCTCCCGTCCGGTCACCGGCGGCTCTTTATCATTCACGATGCAATCGATGAATGCGTCGATTACTCCCGTATGTGTCTGTTGTTCATTTGTTTGTATCGCTTCGATTTCATACTTGATGACGGTGCCATCATTCATCTCAATCAAAAGCGGCGCATCTGCGTCATGATAAATTTTGATGATTCCTTTTTGACAATAGATGATGGTTGAATTATCTTCCTTTCCGTAATATGTCCAGGAAAAAGTGGCAGTACCTAACCTGCCTTGTTTCGTTTTTAAAATGCTCACGACATTGTCACATACCTCAATCGGTGTTCCGTGCTCATCTTTTTTGTCCAATGCACCATGGAATGCTTGCACTTCTTCCACTTCATCATCCAGCAAAAAGTGAAGCAAATCGATTTTATGGATCCCTAAGTCGCCGGCGACACCATAATGGGAACGATCCTTTTTGAAAAACCAAGTAGCATTTGATTTTGTGACACCCCAGCTTTCCGGACCCTTATGTCCAAAAGTCGTTTTAAAGGTAAGCACTTCACCCAACTCTTTTTTCTCGATGATTTCTTTAGCTTTACGATGTGCTTTAGTGAACCTTTGATTGTGATCGACCATCAATTTTTTTCCTGATATCCGTTCGGCTTCCAAGATTTTCTCCGCTTGTTCGATACTGACAGCCAATGGTTTTTCTACAAGGACATGTTTTCCGTTCATTAACGCCTTTGTCGTATGGATATGATGGACTTCATTGGACGAACAATCGCTGATCGCCACAACTGCAGGATCTTGAAGCAGGTCTTCCAACGTTTCTGCAACCCTCCCATCGAATTCCTCCGCTAAACGTTGTGCCCGATGGAAATTACGATCATAAAATACGATATCGCGGACATGGGCATTGGCTTTGTACTCTGGAGCGTGACGGAACCTGGCAATTGAACCACAGCCGATAATTCCAACCTCAAATTTCATAAGCAAACCTCCGTTCAAATAAAGTAAAATACGGGTGTTTTGATGGTAAGCGCTTTCTTAATTTTATATGCCTATGACGGTGTGCTAAGAAATTTACGTCTCAATTTCCCTCTATTTTTGTATAGTTGTAAACGATTACATTTGATTTTATATCTATGTTTGTTTTTTGTCAATACATAAAATGAAAATATTTTGCAAAATACAGAATATATGTAATGGTTTACAAATCCGTGCACTCAACAATAAACCCTTTAAAACTTATTCCTTCTCTAACTTTTGAATGTACCACTCAAGTTCTTCAGCTGTGTGTTTACTGTTTGAACGCATAAAAATCCCCCTAAAGTCGTTTTACTATTTTTAGTGTCTACTTTAGGGGGAGCATATCAAAAATTGCTTGGAACCATTGCCTTAATATTAATTGCGATTAGTTTTTCTTTCAGCTCAAGAAAATGAAATAGAGGACAAATATGACTGCAAGTCCGTACATGATCGGATGGATTTCCTTCGCTTTGCCACAGACAATCATTGTGATCGGATAGAAAATGAATCCGATGGCGATACCTGTAGCTATACTGTAACTTAACGTCATCATCAAAATGGTGAAAAATGCAGGTACAGCAACTTCAAATTTATCCCATTCGATATTTTTCAACTGCGATGCCATCATGACACCGACAATGATCAAGGCAGGAGCCGTGACGGCACTAGTGACCACTGCAAGCAACGGAGAGAAAAACAATGCAAGTAAGAAAAATCCTGCAGTGACGACGGAAGTGAATCCGGAACGACCGCCGACACCGACCCCGGCAGTGGACTCAACAAAAGATGTTGTTGTCGAAGTTCCTAGCACAGCACCGACAACAGTCGCACTGGAATCAGCGAGTAACGCTCTTCCAGCTCGAGGTAACTTATTGTCTTTCGTGAGACCCGCTTGAGTGGCGACTGCAACCAACGTGCCTGCCGTATCAAAAAAGTCGACAAAGAGAAATGTCAAAATGACGACGAGCATCTCCAATGTGAAAATGTCACCGAAATTAATGAATGCTTGTCCAAATGTTGGAGCCAAACTTGGGACTGAACCGACGATATCGCCGATTCCCTTTGGAACCGGGACTAACCCGAATATCATCCCGACGATTGCCGTGATGATCATTCCATAAAAGATTCCGGCCCGAATACCTTTCGTAAGTAAAATGACCGCAATGATCAAACCGAAAACTGTGAGCAATACATTCGGATCTGTGAAATCACCTAATCCGACTAGTGTCGCTTCGTTATCGACGACAATGTTTGCACTGGATAATCCAATAAACGCGATATACAAACCGATTCCGGCACCTACGGCAAGCTTCAGATTT
This sequence comes from uncultured Oceanobacillus sp., assembly GCA_938004015.1. GTDB lineage: Bacteria > Bacillota > Bacilli > Bacillales > Amphibacillaceae > Oceanobacillus. The sequence continues at coordinate 341 of CALKWU010000251.1, read as the reverse complement.
GCAGGTATCGCATTGATGATGATTTCCCTTAAACCGGATAAGGATAAGATGACGAAAATGATTCCGGAAGCAAGAACACCTGCCAAAGCTGTTTCCCAAGGTATGCCATATTGCAGGACCACTGTATAGGCAAAGAAAGCGTTAAGCCCCATCCCAGGTGCCAAAGCGACTGGATACTTCGCAAGCACCCCCATGATGAGCGTTCCAACTGCTGCAGCTATGGCAGTTGCCGTGAATACTGCATCTTCCGGCATTCCCGCAGCTCCTAAGGTCGCCGGGTTGACGAAAAGGATATACGCCATCGCAAGGAAGGTTGTCAGTCCAGCAATGAATTCCGTCTT
>CALKWU010000250.1 GCA_938004015.1 uncultured Oceanobacillus sp. | reverse complement strand
GCGCTTACATTTATCGTTCAAGAATACGACCATATTGTTCTTTTTGGTCTTTTTGGTCTTAAGATGGCGTGTTCTTTCACATATGCTGCTTTATAAAACGGGGCTCATTTGCTTCAGGTGGAATCAGAGTTTTTTCCAAAAAATAAGAGCTCCTTCAAAGGAACTCGATTACACGAAATAATAATTGCTCGGGCGGCCCACTTTCCCATACTCCACTTGCATTTTTATTTGATTCGTTTTTTTCAAATAACTCAAATACCTCCGTACCGTCACCCGGGCCATCCCTAAGTCAGCTGCCAGCTCTTCTGCTGTGACAGGCTTCTTTTTTGAAGAAACCGCATCCATTACTTGCTTTAATGTGATTTCGCTCAATCCTTTTGGTAAAGCTTCCTGAGCTGGTTGCCCATCATTTTTATCTTTTAGATCATCAATGTCTTCTTGACTGATGACTTGATCTTTATTGAATTTATTCCACATTTTCGCATAGTTGTCCAAAGCCCGGCGAAAACGTTCGTAGTTGAATGGCTTGACCAAATAATCGACGGCGCCGTAACGCACCATGTTCTGTACCGTTTTTGCATCTTTTGCGGCAGTGATCATGATGACATCCACCGGCAACTCTTCTGCACGAAGCGTGTACAATACTTCCATCCCGGAAATATCCGGCAGATACACATCCAGTAGGACAAGATCCGGCTTTTTTTCTTTGATGATTTTTAAAGCAGCTTTTCCCGTGGTTGCTGTTCCAACTAAAGAAAACTTCGGTGTTTTTTTCAAGAACCCTTTGTTGACTTCCAATACCATTGGATCATCTTCTACGATGACGACTCGTATCATCGAATCCCCCATTTCAAGAACGTATTTCCACTTCAATTGTTGTTCCTGCACCTTTTTCCGAGGTGACTCTGATGACCCCGGCTTTCAAATCCACGATTTCTTTGACAAGGGCAAGACCGATTCCTCTGCCTTCTTCTGCCTTGGAACTGCGCCCAGGTTCAAATATGTATTTTTTCTCTTCTTCGGTCATCCCGATTCCTGTATCGGACACTTTCAAATAAAAATGTTGGTCATCTCCCTGAATGAGACATGTTACTTGCTTCCGTTCCGTGTCTTTGCAAGCTTCAAATGCATTATCGAGCAAATTCCCTACAATCGTAATGATATCCCCGTTGCTGAACCCTTGCAATATATCCTCCAATTTACTGTCTGGATCGATTTTGAACGACACTCCCAATTCTTTTGCCCGGGAGCGTTTCCCGAGAAGCAGTCCGGATACCGCATAGTTTTTGATATGGTTATGGACGAAATGGACGATATTTTCTTCATGGGATGTTTCCCGCATAATCAAGTGCAACGCTCGATCCGTTTCCCCCAATTGGAGCAAACCTCCGATGCTGTGGAGTTTGTTCATATATTCATGATTTTGTGCACGCAATGCGGTGACTAGTTCCTTCACTCCCGTCAGCTCTTCTCCTAATTGATGCGCCACGGAGCGGTTTTGCAGCGTCAATAAAGCTCCTGAATATAGTTTTTCGACAAAAATCGGATAAATGGAAATGAGATACATCGTACCTTGGAAGTTGACCGGCCTGTTCATGAACGTTTTTTCCCGGATGAAAGCGGCGGAAATCCACGTATCTCGAAAGACCTCGTCCAGGATCAAATCTTTCTCATCAGAAATGTCGATGTATTCTTTTGCCGTTTGATTCGTATACGTAATCACCCCTTGATGGTCGGTGGCGATGATTCCGATATCCAATGTTTCCATAATCGTCGAGCGTTCTTCAAATAAACGGGCGATTTCGTAAGGCTCAAGCTGATATGTCTGTTTTTTTACGTTATTCGCCAACAGATAAGCACCGAAAAAACCAATCAACAAACCTCCGACTAAAGAAAGCAACAGATTCCACTGGTATGTTTCAATCAACGCACTAAGGTGGGGAGCAAGGATTCCGACGACGGCGACGCCAACTTGGTTCACACCTTCCTCGTCCATAATCGGCACAAATGCACGAATCGAAAAGCCTAAGTCTCCCTCCGCTTTCGACGTGTATTCCAATTCGGAAAATGCAGCTCGCTCGTCTCCTCCTTCAAATGCTTTCCCAATCAATGATTCGGATGGATGGGAATAGCGAATGCCATTCATATCGAGGATGACGATGTAGTCGACGTTTGTAGATAACCGGATCCGTTCCGCAATCGGTTGGATGATTTCTTCCCCGCCCGGTTCTCCGACGGCTGTTTGGATATCGTGGACTTGTGCCACAGTTCGGGCAATGGCAATCGCCCTTTCACCAATTTCATCTTCAAAGGAAGTCGAAATACTATAAAGCATCGTGATACCGCTTACAAGAACAGAACTGAAAACAAGCAATGAAGACAAGAGAAGGATTTTCGTACGTAATGTAATTCTTTTTTTCATACGGGGCACCACTGTTTCAACTTGTTTTTGGTGTTTGTATAAATGTAAATAAATGGAATCTAAACAATTTTTATAAATTATCTGAGTATTATCAAATTATATGTGACAGAAAAAAACTTGTCAATTATAGATTGGAAAAACCGTTGCTGATCGTGGAATGAACTGGCTTCATTCGATGTTTTCTAATTCAAATGAGTCCCCTAATTAACAAAATGCTCAAGTTCACAAGAATTCGGCTCATGTTTACAATTTTTAGCTCAAGTTCACAGAAAAAAAGCTCAAGTTCACAATTTTTTGACTCAAGTTCACAAATTGGGTCAGATAGGGTCTGTCCCGTTTTGACCCAGTCGGACAAACAGGGAATGTCTATCTTTCTCCCTTCGTTCTATAATTTTCGGCTTGTGCATAGGATATAAAAACAAAGACACGCCTTGTTCTGGACGTGTCATAGAGTCATTGTTTATTTCTTTTGAAGGGAGGTTGTGCAATGGGCATGAGTCTAACGAAAAAGATTTTAATTGCTCTCGTTCTCGGTTTGATTGCCGGTATCATCTTTACGTTTGTCCCTGAAAGCGTTTTCTCTCCGATTGATTCATATGTACTGACTCCAGTCGGACAAATTTTCTTAAATCTCATTATGATGCTGGTCGTGCCAATAGTTTTTGTGTCGATTGTGCTTGGCACCGCCGGACTTGGCGAACCGGCAAAACTAGGCAGAATCGGTATCCAAACCATCACGTTTTACCTTGTGACAACAGCCATTGCCATTACCCTCAGCTTAGCCTTGGCTTTTGCAATCAAACCAGGGACTGCAGGAATCTTTGACGTGAGCACGGCTGATTACGAAGCACAAGAAGCTCCGCCGGTCGTCGAAACGCTCGTTAACATCATTCCGACTAACCCGCTCGCATCGATGACTGCAGGAGATATGCTGCAAGTGATCGCCTTCGCTATTTTCGTCGGCTTTGCTTTGGCATTTCTCAAGGATCAAACAAAAAATGTGCATCGGATATTAGAACAGACAAACGATATTTTGATGTTTCTTGTGAATCTCGTCATGAAATTCGCGCCATACGGGGCATTCGCTCTCATTGCTTCAGCGATTGGAGGTGCGGGTCTCGATGCCATCGGTTCGATGGGGGCTTATATGGGAACGGTCATATTTGGACTTCTATTCCATTCGGTAGTCATCTACAGTTTGGCGATATGGTTCCTTGGTAAAGCAAATCCATGGACGTTTTATAAAGGGTTCTTCCCAGCGATGACCGTCGCCTTCAGTACATCCAGCTCCAATGCGACACTCCCTGCATCGATGAAAGCCGCCCAGGAAAATTTGGGGGTATCAAAAAGCGTCAGTAGTTTTGTCCAGCCGCTTGGAGCCACCATTAATATGGACGGAACCGCCATTATGCAAGCAACGGCAGCGGTGTTCATCGCACAGGTGTATGCGATTGATCTGGGGCTCGTAGATATCCTGTTGATTCTGATCACTGCAACACTTGCCAGTATCGGAACAGCCGGTGTACCAGGGGTCGGACTCATCATGCTTGCGATGGTTCTTACCCAAGTTGGATTGCCGGTGGAAGGAATCGCTTTGATTCTCGGAGTAGACCGGGTCATCGACATGCTCCGGACGACGGTGAACATCACTGGGGATGCGGTATGCGCCTACATCATCTCGGAAAACGAAAAACGGAAAGAACTTGTCGGTAAAAATTCGTGAACTGGGAGTCTGGGACATTCGGGGTCTGTCCCGTTTTGGCCCAAATGGGTCATTTAGGGTCTGTCCCCGTTTGGCTCGTCTCATTAAAAACTGGGTCAATCGGAGACTGTCCTTGATTGACCCAGTTTATGTTCAACATCCTAATATCGCTTCTGCATTCTTAACTCT
>CALKWU010000249.1 GCA_938004015.1 uncultured Oceanobacillus sp. | reverse complement strand
GGTGCGAAGAAACGCTTTTATTTTTCATCATTATTTGTTAAACTAGACTAGGATAGTTTATAGAGAATTCGTTTTTTTACATAGAAATATATTGGAATGTGGGGTGCCGACATGCGTTACATCATGACGATTATTTGGTCGCTGCTCATCAGTACAGCAGTAACCTATGTCTTGACGAGTATGGCAGGAGAACCATTTGTCATATCGGAAGCAATCATATTGGCGATTGTGTTCATGGTTGCAGTCTTTCTGATGGGTGATACGGTATTAAAAGAAAAAGAAGACTGAACGACAGAACAAACCCTTGCCTCAAAAGCAACATGGCAAGGGTTTGTTATTTCATTAATACCATGCGAGTAAACTGAGTGCAGTCAATGCGGCAAGCGGCAGAACGACTCTACGGAACCGATTCGGCGGGCCATGAAATCCCGGTCCACCGTAACCGTAGTTGTATCCGTATCCGGGATATCCATATCCAAAACCGAATTGTCTAGTATGATGTCCCACATCATCCATATGGCCGCTATGGTAGCCAGGGTGTTGGGCATGTGCGTCGTTGGGGACAGCCATATATACATATTCATCATCCAATCCGGTTATGATCCCATCGAATGTCATGCCATCTGCCGTTTCCACGAGCACGTAAGAATGCATATGTTTTTTACATAACTCATACATTTGTTTAGAGTGATTTTTTTCATTCAAGAATATCAACCCTCCTCATCATTTAGACTATTCAACCAGAACAATTATGGGAACTTGTCATGGAGGAGTGGTGAATGCTTGACAAAAGGGGAGAAAGCAATGGATTATATCACTGATTTGATTACAATCATCCAATATTTCATTCTTGGACTCGTTCAAGGGGTCACCGAACCGATTCCCATATCTTCCAGCGGACACGTATTCATTTTCCGGGAAATGTTCGGCATTGAAGTGAAGGGACTCACCTTCGAAATTTTCGTCAATTTCGCTTCTCTGCTTGCGGTGATGATCATTTATAAAAACGACATCATCCGCTTGACGAAAAACACGATTCTTTTCCTCTTTAAACAGGACAAGCAAACGAAAGCTGATTTCATATTCGTTCTGTACTTGATCATTGCGACGATTCCTGTCGGTGTCGTCGGGGTGTTGTTCGGCGACTACATCGGAGACAAGATGAATACGACCATTGTCGGATCGACGCTTTTGATTACAGCGGCAGCGATTTGGATGATCCGAAATTTACGCGGTAAAAAGCTCGATGGCGACCTGACAATGAAAGATGCGATGATTGTAGGATTAGCCCAAGCAATCGCCGTCACTCCAGGCATCAGCCGTTCCGGTGCGAGCATCGTTGCGGCGATGATGGTCGGTATGCGGCAGGACACGGCATTGCGCTTTGCTTTCCTTTTATATATCCCGGTGAGCCTTGGGACGACGATTCTTGAAGTGCCGGAACTCATTGCCAGTTCGGAGTTCCAAGCTTTATTGATTCCGAATTTGATCGCGTTCATCACAGCTTTCGTCGCGACTTATTTTGCGCTGAAATGGTTCATGGGCATCATGGCCAGGGGAAACTTGAAATACTTTTCCTATTACTGTCTCGTCGTCGGTATTTTGGTCATAGTTTTCCTATAAATGACAAACAAGCTGGGGCATAACGACTCTAAGTTCGTTATATCCCAGCTTGTATTATTTCGAAAATCAATCCGGAATGCCGAGGGCGATTTTTGCGTAACGTGACATTTTGTCTTTATCCCATGGTGGATCCCAGACGATATTCGTTCTCGTTTCTTTCACTTCAGGAAGATCGCTCAACGCATGTTGGATGTCTTGCTCGATATGTCCGGCAAGCGGGCATCCCATCGTCGTCAATGTCATCGTCACGGTGCATACGCCATCTTCATCCAAGTCTACGTCATATACTAAACCGAGGTTCACAATATCTATGCCTAATTCAGGGTCGATCACATTTTCCAGTGCACCCAAAATGTACTCTTTGGTCGCTTCATCCATCCTATCTTACCTCCTTTAAACCTTCTTATCATTATTAAACCATATTTCCGAAAAAAACTTAAGCGATTGAAATACGATCCTTACAGGTGTTTTTCAAACCATTTCACCAATTCCAAGACAGCTAGACGGGTCACTTTATGGCCGACATGGTCTTCTTTGATGAATCGGATGTTTTCTTCGTTTTTGTAATCTTTTTTCACTTCGTCGTAAAACGTATAGGAATGGTCGAAAGGAACGACGGCATCTTGCTGGCCATGCCAAAATAAAAGCGGTCGTTCGTTCAATTTTTCCGGTTGTAATGATAAGTCCCGCTTTTCCAGTTCACCGTACAATGCTTCGATTTGTTCATCCGTGACTGGCAGGTCACCTTCTTTCTTGAAACTTTCAACTAATGTTTTGGCAAACGTCGTAATACGCGGTGAACCCATCAAAATGACCGCCGTTTTGATCCACTCATATTGCGTCAAAGCAGCTGAGGTGGTGATGCCTCCCATACTCGTCCCGGCAACCCCGATTCTTCCATCAAGAATGAGACCTTCTTTTTCCAATTCCTGTTTAATTTCGGCAAGTTCATCGACGTTTTTCAACACAATATCCCAGAAGGAAATTTGCCGCTTCGTTTCCGTCGTATCCTGTTCCCTCTCCCCATGAAGCTCACTGTCGGGAAGTATGACCCGATATCCTTTTTCGGCAAGTAAAAAGGCGATATGCAAATTATGTTCTTTGGCACTCGTAAAACCATGGAAAAATACGACGACAGGAAGTGCTTCCCTTTGTTTTTCGATATCAACTGCGATGAGAGCCGGTATATTGCCAATTTTCTTTTTATCGATTCCAATCATTTTATTCACCTCACTTCCTATGTTAACCTTATTCGAAAACACCTGCCAGCAAGAAGATGTAACGGCTTCTATTAAAAAAAATTTACTTTACTTTTATAGCGTTCCCTTATAGACTAGTTACAGACGAGGTGAATAATGTAATGGAAAGACATTTGATTGCACTGGACTTGGACGGTACGTTGTTGACGGATGAGAAAACAATCAGCCCTTATACGAAACAAGTGTTGCTGAAAGCGAAAGAAGAAGGACATGTATTGGTCATATCAACAGGAAGACCCCACCGGGCGAGCATCGAATATTACGATGAACTTGGCTTGGACACACCAATGGTGAACTTCAACGGAGCACTGATCCACCATCCGAAAAACCGGAATTGGGATGCGTTACATAGTCCGATGCCAATCCGGACCGCCCATCGGATTATCGATGCATGTTATGACATGCAAGTCAATAATATCGTCGCCGAAGTGAAGGATGATGTTTTTCTCGACTCATATGACGAGAGGTTCATCGACCTATTGGACAGAATGGAATCTGATACACGATATATCATCGGTAATTTAAAGCAAAAACTCGTGGAAGATCCGACATCCATCCTCGTTTATCCGGATGAAGAGCAAATCGGACAACTCCGTAGCCATTTGGACGATTATCATGCGGAAGTGATCGAACACCGGAAATGGGGAGCTCCTTGGAATGTGATTGAAATCATTAAAAAAGGGATGAATAAAGTGATCGGTCTTGAAAAAATCGCTAAATATTTCGATATTCCGAAAGAAAGGATTATCGCTTTTGGTGATGAGGACAATGATTTGGAGATGATCGATTACGCTGGTGTCGGCGTGGCGATGGGAAATGCCATTGAAGAGTTGAAATCCATCTCCGACCACGTGACGAAAACGAATGAAGAGGACGGCATTGCTGTCTTTTTGGAAGAGTATTTAAAAATAAAAACGGACACACCGGTAAACTGATGCATAGCCGTTGAAAAATGATCCATACTAAGGGTGAGCGTAGAAACGTTCCCCTTTTTTATTTGCAATGGACAAGGAGGCGGAAAGACTGGCGGAAAAAAACGGCAGAAAATCAGGTAATCGAGTCAATGCTTCATTGCAGAAAAAAACTGACAATCGGGACAATGTCTTTACCGATAAAGCAAGGAAAAAAGACAAGATGGAACAACTTACACGAGGAGGATTTTGAATGCAACAAGAATCTCTGTTCCAACAAGCAAGGAAACGTGTCATGGAGATGATGAACATGGGCGGCGGGCAAATGTCCGAGACAGACCGTGAAGCGGTGGAACATGCTTTACAAGCCGCTTATAAGCATGCTACGACCGCAGAAGAACGAGGAGAAATCCAACAGCTGGAACAACAATTGAAAAACGATCAGCAATTTTGAAAGACGACGGATTCACCGGAATGTGCAAGTGGTGGATCCGTTTTTCCATTATCCGAACCTCGGTTTGCGACTTTGCGAAATGCTTTTTTATTTTCTCCATATCTGCTAGTATAGGAAGTAACGATGAATGAATAGAGGAGTGTATGCAATGGGAATTCGTATGGAGAGTACTCCGAATCCAAATGCGATGAAATTCACAACAGATAAACTGATTTTCGAAGGTACGAAAAGTTACTCCCTTATGCCTGGAGAAACGAGTGAACATGAAATTTTGAATGAATTGATGAAAATCGAAGGCGTGGACAATGTGTTCGGCTATCAAAACTTTGTGACCGTCAATAAAAAATATGATGTCGAATGGGAAGAGCTGTCACCTCGCGTCATTGAAGTTATGGAAAAACTCGGCTATTGATACATAAAGGAGAACCGAAACGCTCGGTTCCCCTTTTTATTTTTCCTCGATATCTATCGGTACATAATTTGGATAGTATACGTCGCCGTCGGAAGATTTTCCATACAGGATGAGAATCGGTGGGTCGCTTTCTCCAGAATCTTCAATTTCCCCAGTGATTTCAAAACTTTCCCATTCTCCTTTTGTTTCCAGTTCATAAGTCGTCTCTTCCAACAGCACGTCTTTTCCACGTTCAATTTTGTAATAAAAGAGGCCTTCTTCGGCGTTCACTTCGCCCGTCAATGTGAAACTGCCATTTTCCACTTGCACATCCAATTGTCGGAAAACTAATGAATGTGCCGCTTCTTCCCTACCATTTTCTTCGGGCAATTCTGTTGGATCGCCACATGCGGCAAGAAACATGAATACGAAGACAATCGTCCACAATTTTTTCATCTTATCTAGTCCCTTCTGAAATGACCAAATATCGCCGATGTTTGTACGACGTTCGTAAATGCGTTCGAATCGACTTCTTTGATGATTTTTTCCAAATCGTACATTTCATAACGATTCAACACAAGATAAAGCATTTTCTTTTCAACTTTCGTGTAGGCGCCTTGGGCAGGCAAAATCGTGATGCCACGAATGAATTGCCTATGGATGGCTTCTTGCATTTCTTCAGCCTTTTGTGTGATGATCATCGCTGTCAGTTTGACATGGCGAGTATGGATCGTATCGATGACCCTTGTTGTAACATAAAGGGCGACCAAGGTGTAGAGAGCATTTTCCGGTTCATAAAGCACTCCGGCTATAATGATGATCATCGTGTTCAAGATGAGGAAATATCTTCCCACCGGTTTGTCATTCAACTTGGAAAGCCACATGGCGATGATATCCATTCCACCGGTTGAGGCACCGATTTTCAAGGATATTCCGACACCTGCACCACCGACGACACCACCGAAAACGGCATTCAAGATGATATCATCGGAAAGGGCGATGACAGGCATGAATTCGAGGAAGATCGTTGAAAACAAGACGGAAATGCCGCTGTAAATCGTAAAACCTTTGCCGACTTTAAACCAACCCAATATAAATACCGGGATATTCAATAAGAGGAGGAAAATACCTGTTCCGATATCCAATCCGATAAAATCCCGGAAAATACTGGATAGCAACTGAGCCGCTCCGGCAAAACCGCTAGCATATACGTTCGCCTCGATGAGGAAAAAGTTGAGCGATACAGCGGTGAGAAAAGATCCGGCAATTACTACTATAATTCTTTTTGCTTCCATCATAAACATTTTTGTTCCTCCTGTTTCACCTATTCATAACTTTGCAAATTGTTTTTGACTATTTCCATTTCAAACCTTAAACTAGAATAAGCAAGTATATTGAAGATTGGAAGGGATAAAATGAACGTAAAAATTCTCGCAGACTCTGCATGTGATTTGACAGAACACCATTATACCGAATATGACATCGAAATGATACCATTGACTGTCCATTTGGATGGCAGAGACTATGCAGATGTAAAAGAAATTGATCCAAAAACGATTTATGACGCCATGCGCAATGGAAAAACACCGAAAACATCACAAGTCACACCGGAAGCATTCAAAGAATGGTTCACTGCTTGTGCCGAAAAAAATGAGCCACTCGTCTACATCGGCTTTTCATCCGAACTTTCCGGGACGTTCCAAAGCGCAAAAATTATGGAAAGCGAAGTCAAAGCGGAATATCCGGATGCGCCGTTATATCTCATCGATTCGAAATGCGCTTCCATCGGTTACGGTCTCGTCGTCCTCCACGCAGCAAAAATGGCGAAAAACGGGGCAACTGCTGAGCAAATCGTTGAAGCGGCCGAACATCAAGCGCGCCACATGGAACACATCTTCACTGTGGACAACTTGGAATATTTGTACCGTGGCGGACGTGTCAGCAAAACTTCCGCATTCGTCGGTGGCTTGCTCAACATCAAACCGATTTTGAATGTGGAAGACGGGAAACTCATCCCACTCGAAAAGCTTCGCGGGTCGAAAAAAGTGTTGGGCCGGATGATTGAACTGATGGAAGAACGCGGCAAAGAATTCCAAAATCAAGTCATCGGCATCAGTCATGGTGATGATTTGGAACGGGCGGAACAACTCGCTTCCATGATCCAGGAAAAATTCGGAATCAAACGTGAAAATATCGTCTTGGAAATGGTCGGAGCGGTAATCGGTGCTCATTCCGGACCAGGCACGCTTGCTCTATTCTTTTCCAATCAACCGGTGAAATAACGGATTGAAACGTCTTGTTTTGAAACAAGGCGTTTTTCCTTTTTTTGTATCCCATATACCGTCTCCGCCATTTTGCATACTATTCTTCCTCCTCCACTTCTGTATTCCCTGATTGTTTGAATTTCGTCACAAATCTATCATATTTTTTCGACACTTTTCCAGCTGTACTTGCGCAACATTTCACATTAAGTGAAAATATAAGAGAAGTGCTTTTTTGGGGGTGCCTATATTGAAAAAGTATGTATACAGCACGTTTCTTTTCTTCATCTTGACTGCACTGACTGGGATTTGGATGCGGTCTTATCAACTATCACCGATGACTTGGATCGACTATGACCATATTTTGCATGCCCATTCCCACGTTGCCTTGCTCGGATGGATTTTCATCGGTGTCTTCATCATCTTTTTGACACTTTCTTGGAAAAAAATAGAAGCAAGAAAGCAGGCGTCCATTATTCTTCTCGCACTTTTCACCAGCTCATTGCTTATGTTTTTCGCCTTCCTCCATCAAGGCTACGGTCTATTTTCCATTGCCCTGTCGACAATCCACATCTTCGTGGAATATTGGGCAGGGATTTTCATTGTGAAACATTTGAAAAAACAACGCATGCCAAAATCGGCAAAATGGTTCATCATAGGCGGTGTCATCGCACTTTTCATCTCTTCCATCGGCCCGTATGCCCTGGCCATCATTTCTGCTACCGGTGGGAAAGATCTCGTTTGGTACGACATGTCCGTCTATTTCTACCTCCACTTCCAATATAATGGTTGGTTGACGCTCATGCTGATCGGTTTGTTTATTGCTATTCTTGCCGAACGGAAAATCGATATGAATGAATCATTGTTGCGCAACGCTTTTTGGACATATTTCATCGCCATTTTTCCGGGATACTTTTTGTCGGCATTATGGGCGGATTTGGGCTTAACCGTGCAAGTCATTGCGACGATTGGTATCATCGGTCAGTGGATTGGTGTTGTCCTCGTTATACTCGCCTTTAAAGACGCATTCAAACAAGCAAGAACGGAATTTTCCGGATTGACATGGTGGATGCTCCTTTTAACTTTTGCCTTGCTTTTGACTAAAAGCACGATGGAACTGGGAATGATTCATCCTGGGTTGGCCGAATTGGTGAATACGACGAGAAGTGTCATTATCGGTTACTTGCATCTTACTTTACTCGGTTTCATCAGTATTTTCATTCTCGTCCAATACCAAATGCAAGGGATCACTAAAGTAAATCGTTATTATACGTATAGCTTCACGATCTTTTTCAGCGGATTTCTCTTGAATGAATTGCTGTTGTTCCTCGATGCATTAGGTCAATGGACGAGTCTGTTCACAATTCTGTACTTTAACGAAGGGCTGCTTCTGGCATCCATATTACTGGGAACAGGTGTCGTCATGCTCACTTTCACCGTCTCACCGCATGATCAAAGCAAAACAGATCATCGATTTATTGGTCGATGATTTGTGTAAAGCAGATGACGATCCATTCCAACGTTTTGCTGATGCAGTTTTTT
>CALKWU010000248.1 GCA_938004015.1 uncultured Oceanobacillus sp. | reverse complement strand
CAGCTACCATGGATGTAATATAAGGCATAAATATCGTTGCACGATAAAATTGCTTAAACCGTAAAAATGCTTGGTTCAATAAAAATGCCAAAATGATCCCGACAATCAATTGGGGTGCTGTCCCCAACAACCCCATAATAATAGTATTGTAAACAGATTTCCAAAAAAGCGAGTCTGTTAATACAACTCTAAAATTGTCCAACCCGACATACTCCATTGGAGAGAAACCATTCCAACTTTGAAAAGCCAAATAAAAACTGAATAACGCCGGAAACAATCCGACTAATGCAAATATGATAAAAAATGGAGAAACATAGAGATACCCGGAAATCATATCCTTTTTTTCTTCTGTCACATATCTGTTTTTCAACCTTAAGCTTCGTTTCTTTTTAAATAACGACATCTTTACACCCCGTTTTATGGACAATTGGATATGGTGCAGACAAAACACCATATCCAATTGTATCTTTTTTCTGTTAACGGCCTACTAAAGCTTTTGCACGTTCAACCGCGGCTTCCCATTCTTCTTCCGGGTCCGCACCTTGTTGTACGTTCGTTAGTGCAGTTAAAATTTCGTTATTCACTGATACATACATTTCACCTTTATAAACAGCTTCTGTAATGTTATTTGCCGCTTCTCCAAATACTACAGAGGTGACTTGACCACCGAAGAATTCATCCTCATTGTTTTTGAATTCTTCCATTTCATATACCGCTGGAGCTGAAGGGAACAATCCATGGCTTTGGAAAGATTTCAATTGATTTTCCGGTGATGTCAACCATTTGATGAAATCATACGCCGCTTCTGCATGGTCTGTTTCAGCTGGGATTGTAAGGAATGATCCTCCCCAGTTGGCAGAAAACTCCTGCGGTAAAGTTGCAACACGGAAAAGTCCGGAAGCGTCAGGGGCATTCCCTTCCATCCAACCTTTCAACCAACCTGGTCCAAGTTCCGCTGCAAAATCACCATCATTTACTGCATTCGCCCATTCTGGAGTCCACATGTCAAAGTTGCCGACAACACCTAATTCATTTAATTCAACGGCAAAGTCATATGCCTTTTTAACTAAACTGCCTTCTTGTTCAATTAACAATTCGCCCTCAGGATTTAAATGAGATTCTGGCGCAGCATCCAAGTAAGCTCTGTAGGCCATTTCCATACTATCGACGAAAGGTTTTCCTGTTTCTTCTTTGACTTGGACCGCCACTTCTTTCAATGCTTCTGCAGAATCGATCAATGCTGACACTTCATCGGGATCAGTCGGCAACCCAGCCTCTTCAAAAACATCAATTCGATAGTATAAGGCTTTTGGTCCAATATCCGTCGGTAAACCAAATAGGAAGTCACCATCAACACTATTTGCCGTATCCCATGCCCAATCTTGATAAACATCGGAAACTTCTTCTGCTCCTAAATCATATAAGTTCACAAAACGATCTTGCGCCTGCTTGAAGCGATCCAATTGATCGACTTCGATCATGGCGATATCCGGTGCTCCTGTCCCTGCTGATAATGCCGTAAACAATGCATCATGATGATCAGCGTTTTCTGAAGTTTTGAATTTGATTTCCACATTTGGATTTTCTTCCTCATATTCCTTCAGTAATTCATCATATCCAGTCGCACCGAACACCCAAAAATCAAGAGTGATTTTCTCGTCAGATGAGTCATCCGCTGCGTCATCTGAAGCATCCTCGTCATTTCCGCCACAAGCGACTAACGTAATGGAAAACACGGATAAAAGTAAGAATAAGACGAATCGTTTAAAGCTTTTCATTTTTTTACCTCCATTTATAATTTTCAGGCTCAGGTGAGGTCCATTTGAAATAACATCAAGAAAAATTGACGCCCCCTTTTACTTTCGATAAATTTGTTAAATCAAATGGAATAGAAAAACGCATGATAGAAACCGGTTTCCATTTTGGAAAAAATAAAGCGGTTTCATTTAAGATTATAGAACTATTTTCCTTGGTTTTCAACAACTTTTTGTTATTTTTATCGTTATTTTTGGAAAACGGTTTATATAATTGCTAAAAAACAGGGAATAAACACTGTGAAATCAATGTTTATATCTATTGAAACCGTTTGAAAAGACGTAAGCTGAATGACATTTGAATCAATGCGTATGGAGTCACACCGAAAAGAATGAAGAATCCAAGGAAACGTAAAGAAATCAATAAAATAATCATCATTGCAATAATTTGTATGACGATTGCAGGGATGGATGAAAAACCAGTCTTTAAGATGACTAGAAACAGTTCTTTTATCGGTAATTGAAAATGGACGATTGCCGGAAATAAATAGATCCAGCTGATGATTAATATAAATGATGTGAAAGCAATGATTGCGTACATTAAAAGGTGCATAGCTTCCGGGTAGTATGGAATTAGAAACAAATTAAGAATAACAATACCGGTAATGAAAGTGAATAACCAACCAAGGATGTTCGCTGCTCGGAAATTTTCATGGTAATACTGTTTGAACGCTTGAGGAAGCGATGCGATATCTTTGTTTAAAATACGATCCCTCACAACGGCAAATACAGCCGACGTTGCCGGAAAAAAACCTAATACAATAAAGCCTTTAAAAAGATAGACGACCCATCGAAAATGCAACGTCAATATTTCATAGAGCCAATCGGTGAATTTAACTGTTTTTGACATGTTTATGCTCCTCACTGTACATCCTCCCTCTATATACTTTGATTATCTTCAAAATGCTCCTATTTTCTTAGAATTGTTCTCTTTATAAAAGAAACAAAGACATGTTCCCCATCAATGAAATTGAAAGTCAGTTGGATGGAAAACGGTTTCCATGATTTAATTATACTTTTTCCGATATATGTTCGTCAATGAAAAGTTAACGTGATTCAAATGGGCTATTTTGTTCAAGAAAAATGGAAATGGGTACTTAATGGGTCTTTAAATAAGGAAACATGGATTACTTAGTGAGATTACAATTTAAATTAAATATACGGAAAAATTTAAAGCCAGGAGCAGCGATCAGATCGCTCCTGGCTTTAAATACTCATTTCAGATCAGCGGGCAGGCAAAAAAGAAACAAAGCTGGGAAAATCACACAGCGATTGATTATTGTTTTGATCCGTAAGCATGTTGCCATACATCTCCATCACCGGATGCAGAATGCCGATTCATTCAACTTCTTCATCCCTCCACGACATGCGCCGCTTCAAACAACTCCCTCTCCAATTCCTCAGCATACTCGGTTTTTTGCCCATCCGACCATTGAAGTGCTTCACCCATATACGTCATCACTTCATCCTTGTGTTCATGAACCCAATCAATATCAAACAACAACGTACCCGTACGGCGGATGAAAAAGTCCGTCGGTTTATAGGCGGACTCATATTCCATTGCATAACGAAGGAGCGCACGGACGACCGGATTTCCTTCACCTTCCGAATTGCGGGACTCCTCTTCATACATACTGAAAATCACGTCGACATTTGAACCATAGCGTTGCACCAGTTGCCGTGCCACATCTTCTTTCAGCCCCAGCTTTCGTCCAACCTCGACTTTTTCTTCGATGAAACGAGGGAAACCTGCTGAGCCACCCACATCCCCACCTGAAATCTGCAAGTCTTTCGTTTTGGTTTTCGGGAAACTTACCCCTTCCTCCTCACTCAATTGTTCTGCAACAAGATCGACGATGCTTTCCGCCATTTTCCGGTAGCCGGTCAGTTTCCCTCCAGCGATCGAGACCAATCCGGAATCAGAGACGAAAATCTCATCTTTTCTGGAAATTTCGGAAGGAGCTTTTCCTTCTTCCCATATCAAAGGACGCAGCCCAGCCCAACTGGATTCCACATCTTCCGGATGGATCGCAACTTGAGGGAACATGTAATCAATCGCCTTCAAAATATAATCTCGATCTTCCTTTGTCACTCTCGGATTCGCAATATCCCCCGAATAATCCGTGTCCGTCGTGCCGACATATGTCTTTCCATCC
>CALKWU010000247.1 GCA_938004015.1 uncultured Oceanobacillus sp. | reverse complement strand
GAAAGCATCTTAGTGAAGCGTTCTTTTTACTTTAATGAATTTAAAAATCCGGCAAGCTAAAAGTGCTTGGTGGCGGGACTGTGGTCGATCACTAGGAAACACTAGATGGTCTTGTTCGTGCAAACCAAATGATTATAATATTTCCTAATTCCTGGACTTCCAAAAATACAGACATGAATATAATGATGGTCGCAATTTTAGAAATGAATGTGCTGTCAACTAACAATATTTCGGATATGAAGAGTAGCAGCATAATCGGAATTGTACTTATTCCCGTAACCAATTACTGACAGTGGCACATATTTGTTAAGCAAAGTGTATGACTAAAGTGAAGTGTGAATTGAAAACATCTGCTTGAATAAAAAATGCAAAAAAATAGAGAACATACGGGGCAGCGTATGTTCTCAAAAATCCGTTCTTTGTATGAATACAAAGGGGGATGGGAGGAAGTTTTTGATCAAACAAAAGGGGTTTGTTTCAACTTACGATTTTAGTATAACAGTGCGAGTTTTCAATTTCAATAATTTTGTTCAATAATTCACAAAATGTTCAATAATGCTTATGATAGGTGTATATGTTTTCCATTATGGGTAATTTTCCTATCGATTTAGCACACAAATGAAACGTGCGAATGACCATTCATTCTTTTAAGTTTAAAGATGGTGTAAAATGGTTCTCGGTGCAATAGAGGCACTCTATCATGTATATGTTGTACGGCAAATACATTTAGCAAGAGGCCTCTTCATGACCAATCTGATATCGGGAATCCAGGAAATAATCTCCAAACAACTGACTTCATTGACTTTGAGGAGTGCGGTTTCTTTTCGTAAGATCTCTTTGCCTCTAAGTTGAGAGTAGGTTTACGTCGATGAAGCGTGTGATTGTAACAAGAAACCGGTCCCCTTGAACATCCCTCATCTTTCATTTTTTCTCTTTTTCCAAATTTGTTCCATCAAAATAGCGAGGATGGCACCTACTAATAAACCATTGCTCATGACATTCTGGAGCATGGATGGCAAGTTTTGGAATGCTTCAGGTGGCAGAAACATGATTCCCCACCCGATCAAAATAGCAATTCCCATGATGGCCGTGTTTTTCTTATTCATATCCGCAGCTAGATTTCGAATGGCAAGCCCAACAAGTTGGACGAAGGTGGCTGTTAATGCAGCATTAGCAATTGGCGACGGAATGCTCGAAATGAAAGAAATGATGGACGGAAAGAATGAAATAAGAATTAAGACGATGGAAGCAAAAATAAATGGAATTTTTCTTTTTTGATTCGTTAAAGCGACAAAACCAGAAGAGCTGGCTAGAGGGACATTACCAATCGCAGAAAAAATGCCCGCTAGTATATGGTTGACCCCTGAAAATGACATGGATCTGTTCACTTGGTTATGTTTATTCTCTGCTTTTATTCCTAAGGTTTGATTCATGGAAACGATGGCAGCAACCAAGTTTGACACAATGATAATGGCCGTCACAAAGGCAATTGGGATGACGCTTAAGTCAAGGGACGGGCTGCCAAAAGCAAAAACTTCAGGTAGAGAAATCATCTCAACTTCTGTTTCTGACATGGTATCACCGATAAAAAGACGATACAGGATCCAGCCGATTATTATTCCGATTAATACGGCATAGTTACTTAACCAATCTTTTGCGAACAGTGACAATCCAAAAATCAAGAATAAGGTGAAAAAGGCAATCAGCGCTTCTGTGACTTGAATGGTGCCCGAACCACTATTCAGACCGAGCATTCCTTCCAAAAATGTACCACTCAGTTGGGCGGTTAACAATAAGAAAAATGTTCCGGTCACTAATGGAGTGAAAATAGGTAATATCCTCTTAGAAAGTTTAAAAACACCAAATAAAATCAAAAAGATGCCAGTAACAATTAAGATAGCCTCAAGCTCGCGTAATGTTTCTGTTAATGATGTATTGGCTTGGGTTCCGGTAACTGCCATAATCGCAAAAACACTGATCCATACGCCAGCCGGACCTTCCAAGATGGCTAGTTTATGTCCAAATAAAACTTGTAATAATGAAGCAACTCCGACAACGAAAAATGAACGCTGCATGAGTCCGGCGATTTCAGCAAAATTCATTTCAAAAATAGTGCCGATCACAATCGGTAAAGCGACAATCCCAGCTAACATGAAGACAAACCATTGTATCGTTTCCATTGTCAGAGTGGAAAATTTCATATTGCCCAGTGTCAACACCTCTGTATTGCAAGATGATCATCGTTTGTTATCTTGTAAATCCCTATGCAAGATTCAATCTTATCATAAATTAAACAAGGTTGCAGGGGGGAGGGTTTACCTCGACATGAGCAAAAACTCTGTTACAAGTAAGGGCTTTGTTTCGTTCAACTTACAATAATTGTTCAATAACTCTTTTGGTAGGTGTATACGTTTACCATTTTGTGAATCGTCATCTCCATAGATTTAGTGCGCAAGTGAAACGTGCGAATTACTATTAGAAGTTTAAAAATTTGAAAAAAGATTTGATTTTACTATTTCAAGTTGGAGTGCAAACCCTCATTTCGTGTTCTTTCTAAAGTCGATGGCATTCGCATCGATTCGAAAGACACCTAGGAGGTCATTGACTTTTAAATTTCAGCTTTCATATGGGTTGATTTTCCTATATAATGAATGCCAAGAAGGAGGTGACGACATGAATGAAGAAACGATGCTCACGGAAATATTGAATGCATTAAAGATGCATGGTGAGCAAATAGAGCAGCGTTTTAATGAAATGGATGCTAAATTCGAGAAAAGGTTTGACGATATGGATCAAAGATTTGACCGTCTCGAAAAGAAAGTCGATGGCATTCGTGTCGATTTGACGGACACGCAGGAAATCACTAACTTTTTACTGAGCAGAACCGCAAAACATGAAGAAAAAATCCGCAACTTGACAACTCCACAGAAATGATTGACTCACACTTCTTGAGCCTCCCTTGGGACAGGCTCTTTTTTATGTCTTAAATCTAGAAACGTGAAACGCCAGCAATTGCCTAGTCAGGTTCAGCGGAAGCCGGTCTCTTAAACATCAAAGGAAACTTGATTTCCAAGTTCTTGATCATCAGTGAGTCCTGCCAAATCTTTTTCCGTAATTTTTACGCCGACCGTATCGATATATTTCGTCCAATCATCGACGACGTGCAATTCGTAAGTTTCCGGATGCGGCAAACAGAGAGAAATGTTGGAAATCATTTTTTGCTCATTGATGTTGTAAGTGACAATATAAAATTGTTCGACCTTTTCTTCCAATTGTTGTATTTCTCCTTCCAACGGTTCAAGATCAAGCTCGGTCTGCTCGTACATTGGAAAAAGAATCATTTGCTCATGGACGACAATGCTCTCGGATGCAACGCTGATGTATCAACATTGATAATTGGAATCTTTTTTTCATAGTACCCCATTGTTAATTAGGAAAGTTCTTCTCTATTTCCTTTTTAAGCAGTCTTCTTCTTAAACAACTGCCCCTTCACTTCACTCACCGTACTCACTTAAACAAAGGCATGTTCATCGATTTCGTTGATTTAATTACGCAGTTGGCAAAATTCAACAATTCACACTTAGTCTAAAAGTGTGAGAGATTAACTAACCATAGGAGATAAGTATGATTTTCAGAAAATGCATTTACTTATTATGAGTCTTGATTATAATGGCGATGAAAAATTACAAAATTTCATAAAATACTAATTTATTTACACATCCATGTTTCTTCAAAACGCAAAATGACCCCATGAAAAAACTTTAATCCCATTTCTACTAAAACATATGTATCTTCACCTTGATTCAGTAGAGCAAATTCATACGCAAATATATTATTCGAGTCGTGCGATGCCACTGAAAATCATAGATTCAAGCACGCTGTCACTTAATTTAACAAATCACCGATGAGCTGAATTTCGTAAACAAAAGCGGCTATAAAGCTACATCTTGGCCATGTATTCATGGAAAATTACATATCTTTATCCTGAACACCGTTTACGAATGCGAAAGAACATGATCGCAATCAGCTTGAAGTGATGATTGATGACAAAGAATATGTATGTTTTCGGTTCGGGTATTTGAATAATGAGCGCTTTGATTGCATGACATACGATAGTTACTTTTTTATCAGGCTGCGGAAAAATGCAGCTGTACATTTAGTGTATGACTTTAAACGATCAGATGAGTCGACTGTTTTATCCAATGGTGTTGATAGGTACGACACAAAGTTGTGCAGAAGATCACTTTCGTCTTATAAAAGTTATAGATTCAAAAGGGAACGTACTCCAATTAATTACTAATCGCTTTGAATTGAAGTTTGCCGCTAAGACGATTAAGGGATGGTTACTTGCATACCGAAGGGGCGGTTTCGAGGCACTGAAACCAAAGAGACGTTCAGATTAGGAAGTTCCAGGCGTTTATCACTGGAGGATGAGGGTGAAATCCTGGAGAAAAGAAAAAAAATTTCTCCACATACCGGTCAGTGTTTTCTACGAACACTTGATCAAAAGTGGAGAAATCAATAAAAACCAAGTTTCGTATTCTA
>CALKWU010000246.1 GCA_938004015.1 uncultured Oceanobacillus sp. | reverse complement strand
GAGGCAAGCCGGTTTGGTGTTTCGCAGGGGATGGCGGTGCGATGATGACGATAGGCGAATTGGAAACGATCGCCAGGACAAACCGCAATATCGTCGTGGTCGTGATCAATAATAAAATTTTTGGAACAATCAAAGCTTACCAGCAAAAGTTTTTTCCGGGAAGAGTAATCGGTACAGATTTAGGTGCAGTCGATTTCAGCAATGTCGCCAAAGCGATGAACTGGCAAGCATGGCAAGTAAATAAGGAATCTGAGATCGAAACTGTATTACGTGAAGTAGTGGGTACTAGTGGTCCAAGGCTGATCGAGCTGAACGTTGAAGAAGAACCTCTTTCCCTTGGTTGAAATAGTGGTGGGCTGGGGATTTCCTTTATCCCAGCCCTTTACCATTTAGTAACCCGAATCATCTGAAGTCAAATTATCCAACATCTTATAGTCATATTTTTTCAACGGTTTTTCCGCTGGTCCTTCAATCACTTCGCCTGTATAGGTGAATCTCGATCCATGACACGGGCAATCCCAGCTGCGTTCTCCACTGTTCCATTCCACCTCACAGCCGACATGGGTGCAAGTCGTATCGACAATATGCAGTTCTCCTTCTTTGTCCCGGTAGGCTCCTTTTCTTTCACCACGAATGACGACAATGGCACCTTCATCCTGTTCCAATTGATGCGGATTGACATCACTCAATTGCAATTTGCCTTTGATCAATTGGCCGACGACATCCGCATTTTGCACGAGGAAATTTTTGATGCTCGGTGTTGCGTAAAATCTCGTTGGGGAATACAAAGTTTTATAACGGTTTTCCTTATCTAACACGGTATCTTTTAACAGAAGAGCCGCAGCCGTACCGTTCGTCATTCCCCATTTTCGATAGCCGGTTGCAACGAGGACATTCGGTTGTCCTGATGTGATTTCGCCGATATAAGGGACTTTGTCGAGGGTCGTCAAATCCTGCGCTGACCAGCGGTAAAGAATCTTTTCGACGCCTAAAATTTCATCACCGAATCTGACTAGTGCATCGAAATGTTTTTCCGTGTCTGTGGATTGCCCCGTTTTATGGCTTTCTCCGATAATGAGAACCATTTTTTCTCCATTACTCGTTACATAGCGGATAGAGCGGGCCGGTTGATCGGCACTAAGATACATCCCACCAGGAAAGGCTTGTTTCGTTTTTGCAGCAAGGACGTAAGAGCGATCGGCATACATCCTTCCCGAATAAAGCCCCAATCCTTCATAAAAAGGAAAATGTGAACAAACGAGAACAAACTGAGCAGTAATGCGAAAATCGTTTCTCGTCAAAATGGTCGGTTCGTCGCCTTTTTCCACATTGACTGCCGTTGTATTGGCAAATATTTGCCCGCCATTTGCCGTGATTTCCTCGACTAAATGAATCAAGTACTTCAATGGATGGAACTGTGCTTGATTCCGCATGACGACGGCATTTTTTATGTTCAAATCAACGGGAAGTCTTTCAGTCAGTCCACCGTCAATGCCGAGTTTTTCATAGGCTTCTGCTTCTTTTTTGATTTTTTCTTCGTACTCTTCGGTTGTGGCATAGACGTAAGCGTCCTGTTTTTGGAAATCACAATCAATCTGATGTTCCTTCACCGTTTTTTCAATGAACGCCAAAGCATCCATATTCGCTTCATAATATAATCTTGCGTTATTTTTTCCCATATTTGTGATTAATTCATCATAAATGAGATTATGTTGCGCTGTGATTTTTGCGGTTGTATGCCCCGTCGTACCACCAAACAATTGATTCGCCTCGAGCAGTACGACTTTCAATCCGGCTTTCGTCAATACATAAGCGGCAGTGATGCCTGTAATTCCACCACCGATAATGCAAACATCCGTTTGCAAATCCTTTTCTAAACTTGGAAAATCAGGAATTTCCACTGAGTCCCGCCAATAAGATGTTGTCGTTTCCGGAAGTTTTTTCGACATGGAATCCCTCCATTATAATTTGAAATCTTATGTACAGAGTTACCATTTTGAGATGGTCCTATACAAAAGGGAATCAACCTCGAAAAAGGTTCTTTTTGTTCGCAAATTTATTGGAATTTCAGCCACTTTTAAGTAAATGTCGTTCATTTATTGTGCTACAATGAACATGTATATTGCTTTTGTGATAATATGAGCAAGCATTCAATCGTTATTATCGTAAAATGTCAAGTTAAAATACTACTTTTAAAAATCGGATGAGGAAAGAAGGAAACGCTCATGAACAGTTCGAGTCCTAAAGAAATCGCTCATTTGACCATCGAAAAAGGGATGGAGAAAGCCGACGCATCGCCATTATCCGTTTGTGCGCTAGGATTTTTAGGTGGTGCTTTCATCGCATTAGGCTACCTAGCCTATGTCCGGGTGACTGGCATGGCTCCGGCTGAATGGGGGAGCGTTGTCGGCTTATTAGGCGCATCGGTGTTTCCGATCGGGCTCATATTGATTTTGCTCGGTGGAGGCGAACTCCTCACCGGAAACATGATGGCGATCAGCATGGCTGTTTTTGCGAAGAAAGTGAAATTCCGTGCGTTGG
>CALKWU010000245.1 GCA_938004015.1 uncultured Oceanobacillus sp. | reverse complement strand
GAAACGGTCATCGAACCGTCGTCTTTTTTCGTCAATTTCGCCTGGACGACAAATCTCCCTTTTTCTTTATCAAGCTTATAATCACAAGTGGATAGGGTGAGGATGTGATCGTCTGGGCCGACTTCCACGTCTGTTTCATATAACGCATGCTCGTCGATTTCATGAAGCAATTGTTCAAATTCTTCATCATCGGCAAAGTCCGTCTTGATATAATTGAAATCGGTCGTCGTATTGTAAACGGCGAAAATTTCCGCTTCATAGCTTTCATATAATGTATCGAAGGTGAATGTTTTATGTTCTTCATAAAATTCAGGGTCCTCGTATTCCGTAAGCCCTTCAAACATCGAACCGTCTTTCGTCCGGTGCCCATACACAATCGTATTCCGACCGAGGGATTCCACATCATTGCGGAAGTCCATGAAAATACTGCCAAGGATGTTGTATTCTTTATAAAAATCCCGTCGTAAATAATCCGTGTTGTTTTCTGCTTGCAAAATCGGGTAATCGATTTTTGTACCGTCAATCGTTATCCAGCCGACAAGTTCGTCATTTTCATTGAGCAAAATATCAAAGCCGGAGCGGATTTTCAATTCAGCCTCGTCGTTATCAGCAAATTCCGTACCCCCTCCACCTTCGTAAAAGGTTTCTTGGAGGTCGTCCATTGTCTGTTTATTGTTATGATAATCGAGGAAGGTTGTAATCAGCCCGTGGGCTGCATAGACGAAAACCCCGAGGCATACGAGCGTGAATCCGACCGATAATAGACGTTTCATTTTGTTTTTCATTGAACCTCACCCCATCCATTTGCTAAATCCCGATCGGAACGATGTACATGCCCAGTTCCGGATCCTTTTTCACGACGACGTTCACACCATACAGTTCCCGCATCAATTCTTCATCGACGATATTTTCCGGTTCGCCGTGTTTGATGATACGACCATTTTTCAAAGCGATGATTTCATGGCTGTACTGGATCGCCTGGTTGATGTCATGTAAAACCATGACAATCGTCAAGCCCTCTTCCTCACAGAGTTGTTTCACGAGTTCCAAAATCTCATATTGATAAAAAATATCCAAATTCGATGTCGGCTCATCCAAAAAGAGATATGGCGTATCTTGCGCAAGGGCCATGGCAATCCAGACCCGTTGTTGTTGCCCTCCGGAAAGAGTGTCCATCGGGTCATTTCTTTTTTCATAAAGCCCGGTTCTTTCCATTGCCCACTTCACTTTTTCTTCGTCTTTTTCATTATGTTGACTGAATGGCGCCTTATGGGGCAAACGGCCATAATATACTAATTTTTCCACCGTCATATCCCGTGGTGCACTGTTTTTCTGGTGCACGACTCCAAGTTTTTTCGCCAGCTCTTTCGGTTTGTATTGGTTGATCGCTTTTCCATCTAAAATGACGCTCCCCTTTTGCGGTGCCAAGTTATTCGTAATGACACCGAGGAGTGTGGACTTTCCGGAACCATTCGGGCCGAGGATCGTCGTAATTTTTCCGATGGCAATTTCCGTATCGATCCCATGCAAGCGGGTCACCTTGTCTTGATAAGCGAATGTAATATCTTTAATTTCCATAGATGCGATCACTCTTTCTCAATAAGAAGATGAGGAATGGTCCCCCGATGACCGCCATGATGATGGATGCCGGTACTTCGATCGGATGCAACATCGTCCGACCTAACGTATCTGCAGTCAAAATTAGGACTGCGCCAGCAAGCATCGAAAACGGGATAAGGTATTTATGGTCATTCCCAACAAGTATCCGACCGATATGTGGAATAATCAGTCCGACGAAAGCGAACATACCAGCAATGGCAGTCGCAATCGATGCAAGCAACACCGCAATGATGGAAATGATGATGCGAGCACGGTTCACGTTAAAGCCCAAGTTGCGGAGCGTTTTATCTTGCAAGCCTAAATGATTACACCAAGCATAAACGAGCATACTCAATACAAGCCCGATGGAACCGTACAATACGATGATTTCCACATCATTCCATGTTTTCATTGTCAAAGTCGAAGTCGTGACAGATATGCCGGACATCATGCTGCTTGCATTCATCGAACTTAGAAGCTGACTTAGTCCCGTAAATACCGCATTGATCGCCACCCCGATGAGGATCATTCGGAGTGGATCAAGTCCGGATTTCCATGTGAACATAAAAACGAGTAAAAAGGCCAGCGCTCCTCCGATAAAAGAAAATAACGGCGCATAGAAAAACAACGTCGGGAAAAACGTAATCATAATGATTGAAAAAAAGCCAGCTCCCGAGGACACCCCGATAATCCCCGGTTCAGCCAGCGGGTTCCGTAACACAGCTTGCAAAAGCACACCGGATACGGA
>CALKWU010000244.1 GCA_938004015.1 uncultured Oceanobacillus sp. | reverse complement strand
GCCCATGAGTGCAAATGATCGGTACGTCCGATACTTTATCCAAAATGCTCGAATACACACCAGAATTTTCAACAATCCAAACATTATTTTTACCGTCAGAAGGAAAAACTCTTGATAAACCAATCAATTCCCGAAGCGGTATGTTCAACACACTCTGCGTTTCTGCCGCCGCATACCACAAGGGATGCACCCTGTCATCTTTTTCCGCCAACAAATTAGCGCAAGTGACATAGTTGGTGATATCATCCCTCAACAAATGATAATGTAATAGCAATTCATTCATGCTTTCCGTGTCTAGCGGGATGGCAACTGTATCCTCCTGGCAATGATCGACCGCCAACAAATGCAGAAAGAGTCTCCCTAAATTCGTATTCACATCAAAAGCATGTGGATCTCGCGTAATCCTCTGACTGAACACAGGCAAGCGTTCCAATTCATCTGGCAAATTGGTGAACGCTCGTTCCAAGTGCTGAATTTTTTCACGAAAATCACTGGGCGAGTCATCCATTAGCCGATAAATCCAAAACGTATCCGGTGTCCGTTTCCTAATATAATCCAACCAAAATTCCAAACGTGGAAAATCTGTCAACAACTTCTCAAAAAATGAGTCTTGTTGTTCCTTTTGCAACTGCTCTTTTTCCTTTTTTGAAATCAATGGTTCAGCAAAATATGCTTCCAGCAAATCTTTCAAAGTCACGCCAGAAAACTTCGTGCGCTGTAACTGTCGATCGAATTCCGACAATGATATTCTTCCTGTTTCCCTCAACTCATCAGATGCAAGACCAAAAAAACGAGCAATGGCGGAAAGCTCCATGTCATTGAATGTATCGATTTTCACCGTTCCGCCGATTCGCCCTAAAGACTCGTATTTTTTCTTGAACAATGTGAACAAACGATCGAAGTTGGATTCTTGAAAATAATATAATGCTTCTTTCATCATCGATGCAATCACCTTCATACAATGGTCGGTTCTTCTGTTTTCTCGGGCATTTCCATATTTAGTTTGTTTCCATCCCAATAGTAGCGAATCACACTGACACAATCATCATTTTTCGGTCGGATCAACTCGCAGATGGATAGCTCGCCCACGGTATCATAATCACCCCAGAGGATTTGCGAATTCATGATGTAATCGAAGCCGAGCTGTTCGACAATCTCGAACATTTCCTGGATATTCTTTTCATCGACACCAGCAAAAGCTTCATCCAATGAAATGATGAACGGCGCATCCGGATGGGCTTCAAGATAGCGAGAATAACAGGCGGTGAATAACGGGATGTACATCGCCATCGCTTTTTCCCCACCGCTGAATTTATAAAATTGATTGTTCGTCAATTCCCGGCGCGGCTCCCCTTCTCTTTGGAAATGAAGCACGAAGGAGAACCATTTCCTATAATCGAGCACTTCCTTCAACACTTGGAGCAATGTCTGCATTTCATTGCCTTCACCGACCATTTCTTTTGCTCTTTCTATTTTTGAGCGGAAATGGTTGATGACCTTATCAATATCTTCTTCCTTCAAGAGTTTTGAATCCTGTCGCAACAAGTGGACGAGGTCGACCGTATCCATTTCCATTTCCGAATCGGCGGTGCGAGGTTTCCAACGGATGGAGAAAGACAAGCCTGATGATGTGTCACGATTCTCCATCAATTCTTTCATTTGGGCGACCCATTTTTCTGCCCGGCGGATTCTGGCCCGAAGTTTCTGACCGACAGTATTGAATAAAATTTCTTCATACAATTGGCGATCCTGTTCATCGAGTAAACTCTCCTGTCGAGCCAGTTCCTCTTTCACTTTTTCTTCCAGGGTAAACGGACTCACTTGTTTACCGAAGTAGTGCAATTCGATGATTTGCCTGTCCACGATGCGACGCCACTGGTCGATGTATGGCGCATCATCCGGCTCCGTCCATTCCGTCATCCACTGCGGAACAGAAATCGGCGCAGTGAAAGTGTTCGGACGATACTCCATCAAGTCGCTGTTCTGTTTGTAATATTCTTTCGTCAATTCCTCGGAAAGTTTGCTCCGATTCTTCTCTTTGAGGACGTAACGGTGTTTTTTCAAAATTAGTCCTGCAATCTCAACGAGCGGCTTTTCATCATCATGCCGCTCATAAAGCCCGCGTTGCAATTCACGCTCGAGCGTCATCTTCCATGTATCAGTCATATTCGTCCAAAAATCAACTTTGACACTTTTTTCTTCCACTTGTTGCGTCACCTGTTCAAGTTCTTTTTCCTTGCCAGGTTTAGCGACTTTTTTATCCTCCAACGCTTTTTCCAAACGATCTAACATATCTTGCACTTCTACAATTTGGCGGTGGACATCATCAACACCCGCCTGTTTCAGCGTCTTGTCAATATGTTGGATATCTTGCCGAAGAATTTCTGTCTTATCTTCGGCATCGTTCAGCTCACCACTCAATTCGATGATTCTTTCATCCAATTCATTAATTCGTTCAGCAAGCGTCTTTCCTTCTTTCAGGTTGTTTACATAATGGATATGTTCTTTTTCCAGTTCAGATAAGTCTTTTTCATATCGTTTCATAGCGGCAATCGCATCTTGGTAATCGGAAACTTTATTTTCGATATCCAAATCCCTAGTCGCTTCATAAATCCTTTGCTTCAAATCGGTGAACTGATTGTAGATTAATTTCACCTCACTGGACAAGCGTTCGACATGTTTTTTACGTTGATTAATCTCAAAGCGCACCTTTTTAATATTTTCATATGCCGTTTGCAAATCCGCATCGTCCGGAAACTGCGCTAAATCGGTTTTCGCTTTTTTTAACATTCCCTGAATCTCAAGGATGTCATTTTCCACTGCCTTTTTCTTTTCTTCCAAGGCAATGATTTCTGCTTTGATTGCTGCGATCCGCTCATTGCGGAACCGTTTCCTCGCATTCCGGCCGATATAGCGGACTTCATCCACCGGCAGTGCATGCCCCTTCAAGATACCAAGTTCATAATTGCCGTCCACAGTCACTGAACTTCCCGACTGTTCCGTCTCGCCAATCGTGATGCTACTTAACACATCCGCAACAAGGCGTGCAGGAATGGCACTGTCTTCTGGGAGATCCGGTTTAAGAACATCCGCCAACGTATGGGCGAAAAGTTGAGGATTCGGACGGATCGTGCGGTCGTAGGTGATGGCGACCTCTTCTTCCGTCAACAACGCATCAAGCAATCCACTGTCCAAAAGAGCCGCTTCCACCCGTTTTTGCATGTCAGGCTCAACATGTTCCTGGAACTCCACCGCCTGGTAAAAGGGGATGAACGAGACTCCTTTTTCCCGTAATTGTTGCCGGGCTTCTTTTGTCAACGAGTCGGTCTCCGGTTCGGGATCTTTTTTCTTCAGCCACTCAGAAAGCTCGTTTTCTTTTTCCCGGATTGCTTCCGACAGCTGCTTGTTCTCAAAATTCAACTGCGCTAAAATTTCTCGCTGTTTCTGTTCAAAGTTCAAGAACGCCCGGCGGAACGGCTCCATTACCTGTTCATAACTTGTAGGTTCATATAATTCATACAGATGCCGTGCGACGTCCTGCATCGCTTCGTCCGAAATCTCCAACCAATCGGCCGCTTCCTTCCAATGATGAATGGCATCCAACGTTCGTTCCTTATCCTCTTCAAACATCCGTCTCCATTCTTCTTCCTGACGGATCAACGTATCAAGTGCTTGGTTTTCTTCGGCCAATTGGCGGTCTTTTTCCTGATACCGCTCAATAAGTTGTTCGAGTTCCTGCAAATCGTCTTTGATGTGCTCCAATTTTTCAAGGTGGAGAGCCGCTTCTTTCGTCCATAGGGAAAAATCGAACCGCTTCTCCAAATGACGCTCAAAATCATGCCGATTGATTTCATGTTTATCTGCAAAGGACGTTTCTTCGGCATCATTTTGCAAATCGAGCAGCTTATCTTTCATCGTGTTCAGTCGGTTAACCAGTTCCGCTTCCAATTCATTTTTCATATGGAGCAATTTGTTTTCCTGAGTACGGTCTTGCTGGAGACGCTGTTCCTTGCTCTTCAATAGTTTCTTTGTTTGTTCCAATTGCTCTAGCTTTTGACGCCGTTCGTTTTCCAATTTCCATACATCATGCTTCATCAATCGTTCTTTCTGCTGCCTGTACGACCCTAGTTGAATCTTGAGTTCACGGATATCTTTTTCCAACTGTTCGATTTCTTCCTGCAACTCATCGCTTTTCTTTTCCAATTGCCGCCAATCTGTTTGTTCTTTCACCAGGCGTTTTTCGGCTTTGAGAAACTCATTGGCTAAATCAGCCAACACGTGTTGATTATATCGCCGATACACCCGATTCAAGCTTTCCACTGCAGCCGCTTCCCGTTCCAATTGTTCGATTTGCTGTTTCGTCTGATCCATCTGCTCGATTGTATCGGATAAGTGGCGCAAATCTTCATCGGAAAGTGGAGGCAAGGCGGCTTCCAAAATTTCATAAATGACCGACGGCTTGAAATCCTTCGACAATTTCGGACTCCGCAATTGGATGAGCAATTTAATCAAATCTTCATAAGCTTCCAGCGTCTCGAAACCGAACAAATGCTTGTTGACGAGCTTCATATATTCTGTTTTCGTTTGGACAACTTGGCCACCATCTTGGATGAGATTTTCCAATTCGACACGCGATAATGGGATTTTCTCGGTCTTTCCGGCATGTTTTTCCGGTTTGTAAAGGTGGATATCCTTACCGATGCGGCGGTTATCGGTAATGACAAATCCCCAAAACTTCATTGGCTTATGGCGTTTCGCTTGAAGTCCAATACCAATCGTCAAGTATTGTTCCGTCGTTTCCCGTTTGAATTCCATAAACAAGTAACCGGTTCTTTCATCCCGGTCAACAACTCCCTTTTCGCCAAGCAAATAATCTTCCATCCGCCGTGCACGGGAACCAAAGGGGTCGAGTCGGTCAGGAGATGTCTTTCCGTCCAACAACACCGGCAGAAAGCTTTGCATCGTCACCGATTTCCCAGACCCATTCGCCCCACGCAAGAGCAGTTTCCCGTTAGCGAAAGGGAATATTTCTTCGTCATAGTACCAGAAGTTGAATAAACCGGCGCGGTTGATTTTCCATTTGTTCATTGTCCATCACCTTTCAGATCAAAGTCTTTCGGATAAGTTCCTATCATGCGGGCGATTGCCGGCTGTAGAACGATCATCCCACTGTCTTCCTCAACATAAGCAAGTTCCCATTCCTTGCAAAATTGCAACAATTCCTCTGCAACTGCCGTATATGACATGTCCCGGTACTTCTTGCTCCAACCGTGGCCGTACCGTTTTTTCACTTCTTCAATCAACTGGGTAAAGTCCGTTCTAGTGAGCTTTAATTCACCGAGCGCATTAATGCTGTACGTATCGATCCGCTTGCGGAGATGAGCTTGAAAATGAAGGGCAACATTCGAAATGGCTTTTTGATTCGGGAACAATTGATAACGTTCTTTCCGTTCAGTCAAAACAAGCATAGCTGCATTTTTAAACACTTCCAATTGGAAAGGAGTATGTTCTTCTAAATCGTCCCTCAGTCGGTTCCGGTAATTACGGATGTAAGCAAAATCCGGGTCCTCTTCGTTTTCGCGGTAGACGACCGGAGAAAACATCAACTTGCGGTATACCCGTTTCCTCCGTGCATCTTGTTGATGTCTTTCCCATTCACTTTCAAGAATTTCGTCGATCGAGTTGTATTGGAAAAGGTCATCCGGATAAGAGCGCATAAAATAACGGGCATAGACAGTCACTTCATACAACACTTCATGTTCTTCGTGATTTGCGAACAATTCAATGTCTCCATCAACAAGTTTAATGATCCTGAAATCCACCATCTTTTTCAAAGCTCGGACGAGAGATTTCCGATGTTGATAATTCGTCCAATCTAAAGGAATATCTCCAAGATAAATTTCCTGAATTTCCTCAGCAATATCCGACAACAAAAACTGCTCATCAACGGAACGCTTTTCCGTAAAAGCAAGTCCACAGCAAAAAAT
>CALKWU010000243.1 GCA_938004015.1 uncultured Oceanobacillus sp. | reverse complement strand
GTCCGTTTTTACATATAGAAGAAGGGTTTTGAAGGGTTTTGTCCCAGCCTCTTCTTTTAAAACTCTTTTTAATAAAAATCTAATTTTGCAAAACTCTCAGATTACATAAATAAAATTATCATAGTAAAATTACTTACTCAACTTTCGCAGTGAAAAATTTATGAATAATCCTTGATTTGATAGGTTTCTTTGGGTATCTCATATTCACTTGACACTGAAAAAATTCGTCTAAAAAACAAAAGGACACCTCTTTCTTTTGGTAAACTATTGGTGACCAAACCAAAAACCAAAGAAAGATGTCACCATTATGATAACGAAAAAAGAGTATTTTGCGCAATTACCAAAAGAAATAAAAGACGGATTTTCTGAATTACAAATTGGTAATCATTTAAGAAAAGCTGGAATTATCAAGGCTTGTGGTTATTCTTGTTTATCGATTTTTCAACTATTATTTCTTCTTGTTTTTCAATACAGAAACTGGTACCACGCCTTACAAAGCAAAAAGGCTGCCGATTTACCAGGAAAAGATACCATTTATCGTTTTTTGAACTCGTCTACGTATAACTAACTGGAGAACCTTTTTACTATCTCTGAGCTCCGAAGTGATTCGTCGTGTGAAACAAACGATTTCGAAGCACCGTGTTACCGTGTTTATTGTAGACGATTCGATTTATTCTCGTAACCGTAGTAAATCGGTTGAACTTCTAGCTAAAGTATTCGATCATTCCACTCGTCAGTTTGTCAATGGTTTTCAACTATTAACGCTCGGATGGTCCGATGGCTTTACATTTGTACCTATCGATTTCGCTCTTTTGAGTTCAGCGAACCAAAAGAATCGCTTGAACGAAATCCATTCGTCCATTGATAAACGAACCATAGGCTACAAACGACGGCTCGAGGCATTGGAAGCAAAACCAAACATGGTGTTGAAATTAGTAGAACATGCATTGGATAAAGGAATTTTCGCTGATTATGTGCTCATGGATACATGGTTTACTCATGCCCCGTTGGTGGAGAAGATTCACTCCAAAGGCCTTTTTGTCATTGGCATGGTCAAACAGCTGAAACAACGGTATCTTTTCAACTGAGAACGTTTAACCTTGGAACAACTGTATCGAAAAGCGAAACGAGACATTGGCAAAAAAGAAACACTCGGCTCGATTCACGCAACCCTTCATACGGGTTTACCAGTGAAAATCGTGTTTGTGCGGAATCGAAACAACCAAAGTGAATGGCTGGCCATTTTGAGTACAGATACCACGCTGTCTAATGAAGAAATCGTTCGAATCTATGGGATGCGTTGGGACATCGAAACCTTTTTTAAATTCAGTAAATCGTTTTTACAACCTCGTTATATCAAGGACTGTCTTCATATTTCTGTGTGCGAAAGTTGAGTAAAGAATACATTAATGGAAAGAAACGGAAACACTTCTCAACAAAAATTTTCATTTTTTATTGTTTTGACAAATCTATTGATTGCCCGTAAAACGATTTTTATTGAAATCCCCTCCCCAAAACCAAACATTTCTTGAACTGTGCAACATTCCCCTAACTTTCTTCACAGACTTGTATTTCCAATTTCCCTTCATTTTAAGTAAAATAAGAAAAAAGAATGTTCGGAGGTAAGGATAGTGGATGAAATTTACCGCGCACTTAATGGCTATCCGAAAAGAATGATAGGATTATCCGCATTGGAAGCAATCATGGGGAATTTCTTTCATACATACGAAGAATATGCCGGCTTTATTTTGAAGCTGGAACAGGAAGGCATTTTGGAGATGGTGAAGTCTAAAGGAAGAACGACAAGAAATCCATCGCTCGCCTTTCAGTACCGGATCAATAAAAGTCTGCTTCAAACCGGTTTCCATCAAGAGATTCAACATTATCGCAACAAGTTCCATCCATCCATAAACCTTGATGAATATTACAAAAAAGATCCTTCCATTTGGCGGCACGATCTTCCTTATCTCATCAAAATCGATGAATACATAAAAACATTTGGTTTTCCGGAAGAGTCCGTTCCTGTACCGGAGCGCAGTTTTGAACTGGTCCAGGATGAAAAATGGCTCACTGAAAAAGGGGGAAAAGAGCTGCTGGAGCGTATCGGACTCTTCCATTCTTTTAACATCATCCCTGTTTCCGACCCGTTGATGTTTGCCATCCATCCCAAGCTGGTGACAAAGGAGACACAGTTTCACCTCATTGTTGAAAATAAAACGACTTATCAAGGTCTGCTTCCGGCTTTGCCATCCACTGAATTTTCCACATTGATTTACGGAAGTGGGAAGAAAATCATCCATAGCATCGAACAGTTCCAGGACCAATATCCGGTCAACGCCCAGCATCATTTTTTCTATTTCGGCGACATTGACCGGGAAGGAGTGTCCATTTGGCATTCGTTGAATCAAAAAATCAAAGCCCATTTGGCATTGCCATTCTATAAAGCTTGTCTTGAAAAACAGCCGATCGCCGGAAAAGAATATCAAAGACAATATACTGAAGCTCAAGAAAAATTCATTAGCCAATTTCCGCAAAAGGAGCAAGAACAACTGGCGATGATGTTTTCGCAAGGGAAGTATTACCCGCAGGAAATCTTAAAATCAAAAGAATTGCAGGAAATTTGGAGGGGATCCGATTGGAACAGATGGATATGCAAGCGTTATTAAGCGGATACAGAGATCGGATCCGGCGCATCGCCCTTTTTGAACCATTGAATGAACTGGATCGGAAAAGGGATGTTGATTTAAATGGGACGAAGATTGATATGAAAGGGCTTGGCCTCCTCACTTTGCTTTTTTTCTTTGAACAGAAGTTGATGCGAAATCAAAGGACAGGTGTCAAAGAATTGGCTTCCTTTTTAAAAGAGGCCACGAAAGAAGTGTATATGCTGAAAGAGGAAACCTATGAAGAACTGGCCAGAACCTTGATTCAAAATTTCCGCCCGACCCACGGAAAAAAACGCAGCTACGGTTATTTTGATTGGGAGGAAAAGGCGGAGGAGACCATTGAATATTCCATTTTGAAGGCGAACGATTTTGATGCCGGAACGAATAGCCAATTCTATACATTGGATGAAGATGGATTGGAATTGATTTTTGCAACGAAGGAATTTTATAGTGAGTTCCAAATATCCATCAACCAATTGATTTTACGGAAACAGCTGGAGAAGGGGGAATTTAAGGGGGCACTCCGGCAAATCAATGAAATGCGGGTGGCCGTCGAGACGTTGCAGGAACGCATTGTCAAATTGAAGCATGAAATCCAGCGAAGCATTGTGTCCGAAGAAACGTTTGAGCGGTATAAAGAGCTGCTTGATGATATTTTTCAGAGGTTGGAACGGGAAGATGAAGAATTCAAAGAATTGAGGGAGTTTGTCAAAGAAACGAGGGAACGATTGTTTGCCGAAAA
This sequence comes from uncultured Oceanobacillus sp., assembly GCA_938004015.1. Lineage (GTDB taxonomy): Bacteria > Bacillota > Bacilli > Bacillales > Amphibacillaceae > Oceanobacillus. Next base: position 2,575 of record CALKWU010000243.1, on the reverse strand, counting down.
TATTCATCAAAAGGAGCAGAAAACGTATCAATACATTTTGCAGATCAACAGGGAATTGGAGAAAGTGCACTATGAACATTCCGAGCTTCTGAATCAGACGCTCCATTTGAAAAACACGACTTTGATTACAGCCCAGGAGTCGCTTTATTATACGGGCATGCATTCCTTTAACTTCGACCAAGATATCGTGTCTCTCATTGTGTCCACCCCTTTGCCGTTGGATGCGATGAAAGGCGTTCTCCATCCTTTCCTGAAAGTGGAAGAAAATGAATTTTGGTCGCCGCTTGCTGTTTTGGAAAAACAGAATATCGTGGAAGACCGAAAAGAGAAGGTGGAATATCACTTTTATGAAGTGGATGACGAAAACAGCTTCAATTCATATAAACAATGGATTTCAGAAAAATATAAAGAGCTGATGGAACATTTTCTGAAGGCTTATGAAGAAAATAGCGGCAATACGTTATCCGAGTTCATATCCTATCTCGAAAGAAATCAATTGGAGAATCTATTCCAAATGCGGTATTTCTACGATTTTTGGATTGTTCTCCACCAACGTTCGCCTATTCAAGCGGGAACGGATGATGAAGAAAGCAGAACGGTTTTTGATGAGGCCTTTCGATTATTGGGAAAACGCAAATTAATCGTTACGGAAGATAAAGCGATCATTCAAAAAGTAGATCGCTATTCCATCAGCGAAATGAACATAAAGTTGGAGGATGAAGATGAACTATTCTGAACAAACGGTGTTGCAAGCCTTTCGACTATATACGAAGCTGGCAAGGGACGGGGTTTTGGGCAAGGAGGCCGTTCAAATCTATAATGCCGATGAAGATGTGCGCGCCCTTCTTGAGTTGTTCAGCCAGGAAGTGCATTGCGCCATAATCAAAACGAGTGAAGAACTGTTTCTCGTTCCTGAAACAAAACTGTCTCCATTCCATGTAAGCAATGAGTGGATTAAACGGAAATATTTGCGTTCCGGTGCGACGAATGCGGATATGTATCTTCTTTATTTTTGCATACTTGTTCTTTTCGGCAGTTTTTATGATTCCTATCAAAGTCCGCATCCCACAAGGCAATTTATCGGAATGGATGATTGGATCCGGCTGATTCAAGAGCGGATTGATCATTTAAAATCCCATGATGAGAAACAATTAAAAGCATCGGAAAAAGAGTTTTCTTACAATTGGAGCGCCATCATCGAAAAATGGGATGATATGGATGATATTAAGGAAACCGCTAAGCGGCAATCAGGAAATACGATTAGCCGAATGAGCTTCCTGCATATGGTTGCAAAGTTTTTGAACGACCAACAGTTGATCCGGGAAATCGGGAATAATGAAATCACCTTGACGGAAAAAGCGATGACCATCATCCAGCGATTTTTCATGGCAGTGGAATATAACAAAGGGATTTTTGAGTTTCTTTATAGTTTTGATAAGGAGGGACAACATGCCGGCCATCAATAAAATCAGATTGACCAATATTGTCTATGAAGAAGGCAACAAGCGTTATAATGATGAACTCTTTTTATTCAACGGATATAATGGGGCGATTCTTCTTGAAAACGGCGGAGGGAAGACCGTTTTTATCCAAACGGTATTGCAAGGGATGATTCCCCATACCGATTTGGCGGATCGAAAAATTAAAAACACTTTGGTGTTGGAAAATGCCCCGGCCCATATTGCGATCGAATGGATACTCAACGAACGTCCACGGCGATATGTTGTGACGGCGGTGACCCTTTTTATGACGGATAAAGGATTGGATTCTTACCGCTATGTTTATGAATATGATGAAGGGGATCAGAACGGAATCGAAGGCATTCCTTTTGTTCGGGAAGGACAAGGCGGCACCAGACCTGCCGACAAGGGAGAAATGCTTGATTATTACAATGGCATGAAGGAACGATATCCTTTATCGGCAAGAACGTTTTCGACAATCAAAGAATATCGGAAGTTTATTGAAGAACAATACCATATTATTGCCGATGAATGGGAAAGTATTGTGACAATCAACAGCTCGGAAGGGGGCGTCGAGGCCTTTTTCGAAGCCTGCAAAAACACCACCCAGTTATTTGACCGCTTATTGATACCGACCGTTGAACAATCGATTGCGGGTCATCATCCAACCCTTTTTGCCGATATCTTTGAAAAACAGCTGGATAATTTGAAACTTTATAAAAAACTGAAAGAAACCATTGAAGAGAACAAGCGGATCCAACATCAACTGGAAAAATACGTTCAAACGTTTGAAAAACTGCATTCCTCCCAGCTTGCCTATGACAAGTCGAAGCAGAAGGCAAAAGGAATCTGGGAAGAGATTCAAATTCAAAAAATCGATGTTGCAAAAGAAATGGAAAAGAATGAAGAGCAATTCAATCTTTGGATTCAAAAGAAAAAAGAACATGAAGTGAAAGAGGCGTCTTATCAGATTGCCGTTGAGGAAGAAAAATACGAACAACTGCAGAAAGATTATGATCTGGCAAATGTTGAATATGGCACAAAAAAGGAAGAACTGGAGCAACTTAGCCTTGCCTATTATTCATTGAAATTTGCGAAATGCAAGCAACTTTTGA
>CALKWU010000242.1 GCA_938004015.1 uncultured Oceanobacillus sp. | reverse complement strand
CCGGCTAATGGACCATTTTCAATCACACTTGCCCCATTCGGATGAGCAGAAATCACCCAAGCTTCTCCCGTTTTATCTGAAGGAATCGTATAACCGTATTCCGACGCTAATTTTTTTCCACCCCAAATCCGTTCTTGAAAGACCGGTTGTAAGAAAATCGGTTCTTGATACATGTTGAGTCTTCATCCTTTCATGTTTTCTTAACTCCTTTGATTATAACAGACTCTCTTGCTTTTTTATTTCCAAGCATGAATTAATCCTTTTCCCCCTATGGAGGAAAATAACTATGTTCAGTTGTAAGCGTTTTAATCTTACAATAACTGTAGAACGAATTTATAACACATTCTTACGACCTAGGAGGAATTGCAAATGAAAAATATTTTACTCGCATGTTCATCAGGCATGTCGACCAGTCTGTTAGTATCAAAAATGAAGGAAGCCGCAGAGGAAAAAGGCATGGAAGTGAACATTTGGGCAGTCGCACAGGATAAAGCGGTGTCGGAGCTCGAAAAAGCGGATGTGCTCCTGATTGGGCCGCAAATGCGCTTCATGAAAAAGAAATACGAAGAAGCAGCGGAAAAAGTCGGGGTCCCGGTCGATGTTATTGATCCGGTCGCTTATGGACGTGTCGATGGAAAAGCTGTGTTGGAAAAAGCATTAGAATTAATGGACTAACCAAATCTACTAGGAGGGTGACAAATGAATACGTTTATGGAATTTCTGGAGCGGTCGTTAGTTCCGATAGCCGATAAGATGAATAACAACAGATATTTGACAGCTTTGCGCGATGGATTCATGGTTGCTTTGCCACTCATCATTTTCGGTTCCATCTTTGTCGTCATCGCCAACTTGCCGTTTTTAGACCGGCTCATTGGTGAAGAAGCATTTGCGACATACCAAGATGCGCTCGGCCCGGCGTCGGCCGCTACGCTAAGCATCATGGGGTTGTTCGTCATCATCGGTATCGGCTATAAATTAGCGGAACGGTATGAATTGAATGCGATTTACGGTGGCGTCGTCGCACTTGCCTCTTTTCTTATTCTTACACCGCAAGTGTTGGAAGGAGTTACCGGCGTCATTCCGACGGCGAGTCTCGGAGCTCAAGGGTTGTTCTTGGGGATTTTTACCGCCTTTGTTTCCGTGGAATTATATCGCTTTTTTGTCAATAAAAAATGGACAATCAAGATGCCTCCGGGTGTCCCGGATGCAGTGGCCAACTCATTCAGTGCATTGATCCCAATTTCATTGACTTTGACACTCTTTTTAGTCGTCCGTATCATTTTCAGCTACACACCTTTTGGAACGGTACAAGAATTCATTTATACCGTCATACAGCAGCCACTTACCGCACTAGGCAGTGGTCTTCCGGCAACGATCATCGCCGTCATGCTCATCCAAGTGTTTTGGTTTTTCGGGCTACACGGACAAATCATCGTCAACTCGGTTTTCGATCCGATTTGGTATGCATTGAACGACGAAAACTTACAAGCATTCATGGCTGGTACAGAACTGCCGAACGTCGTGACGAAACAATTCATCGATACGTTCCTCGTCGGGATGGGGGGGTCAGGAATGACCTTGGCAGTCATCATCCTCATCTTCATCATCGGCAGGAGCAGACAAGTCAAAGAACTAGGAAAACTAGGAGCGCCACCGGGGATTTTCAACGTGAATGAACCGATCATCTTCGGGTTGCCGATCATTATGAACCCGATGGTCATCATCCCATGGATCATCGCACCAGTTGTCGTGACGATCATTACGTATCTCGCCATGTCCATCGGCTTTGTGCCGAAACCGGCAGGAATCATCGTACCGTGGACGACCCCGATTTTCCTCAGTGGTTTCTTGGCAACGGGAAATGCATGGCAAGGCGCTGTCTTGCAATTGGTGAACTTGATCGTCGTCATGTTGATTTGGTGGCCATTCCTGAAAGTGATGGACAAGAACTATTATGAAAAAGAAAAGAAGGAGAAAAAATAAACAGCTCGAAAGAACAATCATCGGGTGAAACAGAGGTGATTCACAAATTTTCATGCAAATCGATAGGATACACAAGCTCCTGACTGGGACAGACCCCCAGAAAAAAGTTAAAATGATGGAAATATGGATTGACGAAGCTACAACTTGAAGAGGTGAGAAAGATGGACAACATTTCAGAAATCGCTTTTCAAATCATCCTACATGCTGGGAATGGTCGTTCCAGTGCAATGGAGGCTATCCAGGAAGCAAAAGCAGGGAATTTTGAAGATGCCGACAAAAAACTGGAAGAAGCAAGTGACGAACTGAATAAAGCCCACGGTTTCCAAACGGAGCTCATCCATTCGGAAGCCGGGGGTGAAGGCGTTCATATCAATGTCCTTTTGGTCCATTCGCAGGACCATTTGATGAATGCCATGACGGTACGCGATTTAGCGACGGAAATCATCGATATTTACCGTAATAAATAGTTGGGAGGATCAACCATGACGATACACTACTCATTTCCGGAAGGGTTCTGGTGGGGAAGTGCGACTTCTGCCACACAAATCGAAGGAGCAGCCAATGAAGGGGGTAAAGGGAAAAACATCTGGGATCATTGGTTTGAGACTGAACCTAACCGTTTTTTTGACGGGGTTGGGCCGGAAACGACGTCGGACTTTTACCACCGTTACAAAGAAGACATCCAATTGATGAAAGCAATCGGCCATAATTCATTCCGTTTTTCGATTTCCTGGTCACGTCTCATCCCAACAGGACGAGGCAAAGTGAATGAAGAAGCCGTTAGATTTTATAACAACGTCATCGATGAATTATTGGCAAATGACATCGAACCTTTTGTTTGTCTATACCATTTTGACATGCCCTATGAACTGCAAGAAGAAGGGGGTTGGGAAAATCGCCAAACGGTTGAAGCCTACAAAACATATGCCGAGGAAGCCTTCCGTCTCTTCGGCGACCGGGTTACTAAATGGTTCACTTTCAACGAACCGATCGTACCAGTGGAAGGAGGATATTTGTATGACTTCCATTATCCGAACATCGTCGACGGAAAACGAGCGATCCAAGTTGCTTATCACACGATCATCGCCCATGCGAAGGCTGTCGAAGCATTCCGTTCGGCCAACATGGACAATGGAAAAATCGGCATCATTTTGAATTTGACACCTTCTTATCCGCGCAGTGAACACCCGGCAGACAAAAAAGCTGCACACATTGCCGATTTGTTTTTCAACCGCAGTTTCCTGGATCCGGCCGTACTCGGTGAATATCCGGAAGATTTGATTGAACTGTTACGGGAACATGGACAATTGCCGACGACGGAAACAGGCGATCGGGAATTGATTAAAGCCAATACCGTCGACATACTTGGGGTAAACTATTATCAACCACGGCGGGTGAAAGCAAAAGACGATGTCCCGAATCCCTACAGTCCGTTCATGCCGGAATGGTTTTTCGATTATTATGAAATGCCCGGGCGCAAAATGAACCCATATCGGGGTTGGGAAATTTATGAAAAGGGCATTTATGATATTATGATCAATCTGAAGGAAAACTACGGGAACATTCCATCTTTCGTTTCGGAAAATGGTATGGGTGTACAAGATGAACAACGTTTTCTGGAAAACGGAGAGATTCAAGATGATTACCGGATCGATTTCATCCGCAATCATTTGAAATGGCTCCACCGAGCGATTCAAGAAGGTTGTAACGCGAAAGGATACCATTTATGGACGTTCATGGACAACTGGTCATGGATGAATGCCTATAAAAACCGCTACGGATTTTACTCCGTCGATCTCAAAACCCAGAAACGCACGCCGAAGAAAAGTGCCCATTGGTTCAAAAAAGTGGCGGAACAGAACGGATTCTGATGAGTCGAACAATTGGATGAGGAGCGATAGTCGGTAAAGTGTTCTAGTTCAATTCATGGACTGGAACACTTTTTCCTGAATAACGGCAAAGGACAAGAATTTTGATTTTGCAACGAAAGCGAGGTGAAAAACATGCTGCATGCACGGATGAAAAAGATTTTACAGAAACTTATGGCGACCGATTCACCGATCACCGGAACTTACCTTGCCAATATCAACCAAGTGACGGTGAGGACTACGAGGGAAGATATCAAGCAACTAGCCGACCTCTTGGAAAAAAACGGCGCAACAATCGAGTCGCTTATGGGAAAAGGTTATCGACTCACCGTTACGGATGAAGAACGGTTCCACAACCTGTTGAAAGAAATCACAAGCCAAGAGCAGTACGATGAGACGTACATTCCAAAAACTCCGGAAGAAAGGCAAAAGTATTTGATCGTCCGCTTTTTATTGAGCAAAGATTACATCAAATTGGAAGATATTGCAGAAGAAATTTATGTGAGCAGATCAACGATCCAAAACGATTTGAAACAAGTGAAAACCATCCTGGAAGAATATGAGCTCAGCTTGAAGGTGCGCCCGAATTACGGCATCAAAGTGACTGGAGATGAAATGAAGCTCCGTTTTTGCATTTCGGAGTATATCTTCGATCGCCATGATGCAAGCGGGGAACAATTGCCGGATCCATTTCTCAACGCCTTTGACCACAAGGATATGAACAAGATCTTGGAAATCATCATCGATGAAATCAATGCGCATCAAATTACCTTATCCGATATTGCCATCAACAATTTACTCGTCCATATCGCCATTGCATTGAAACGCATCGAAAGCGGCCATCATGTCCAAATATACGAAACCGATTTGAATGACATCATCAACGAAAAAGAATATGAAGTGGCGCAAAACATTGTGGAAAAAATTGAAGATACATTCCAGGTGACTTTTCCTCAAACGGAAGTCGCTTACATCACTCTACATTTATTAGGAACGAAAATTTTGGCACAGTCAAATGACGTGGAAGATATTGTCGATGAAGATATCCTCAAGCTCGTCACGATGGCATTGGAAAAAGTCGATGAGGAATTCAACCTCGACATCCGTCATGATCAAGAGTTGATTCTTGGATTGAGCCTCCACTTGAAACCGGCGATCAATCGTTACAAATATGGCATGAACATCCGGAACCCGATGCTCGTCGATATTATGACGAATTACCCCCTCGCTTTCGAAGCGGCCGTTTGCGCCTGTGTCATCATCGGCAAAGCGACCGGTACGGAAATTGATGAAGATGAAGTCGGTTATGTCGCCTTGCACATCGGAGCGGCCATGGAACGGCGAAAGTTGAAATCAGGACCGAAACGATGCCTCATCGTTTGTGCATCCGGGTACGGAACTGCACAACTGATTTATTATAAATTGAAAAACCAATTCGGGAAAGAATTGGATGTCGTCGGTGCAACGGAATATTACCGTCTTCAAGATTATCCTTTACACGAAATCGATTTCATCGTCAGCTCCATCCCGATTCCTGACAAATTGCCGGTTCCTGTCATTGAAGTGAATGCGATCATCCAAAGCCGGGATATTGAAAAAATCGAGAAGTTCATTACCAATCAAAAACGGCATCCCACTTCTTATTTTCAAAAAGAAGTCATGTTTTTCCGGAAAAATTTCAAGACCATGGATGAAGTGTTGACATTTTTGAATGAGCGGTTGTTGGAGAAAAACTTAGTCGATGAAACGTTTCTTGAGGCGGTTTATGAACGGGAGAAAATCGCTCCGACGTCTTTCGGTAATTTGGTCGCCATTCCCCATCCGATTACGCCGAAAACGGAAAAAACGTTCATCGCGGTATGCACATTGGAAAAGCCTGTTTGTTGGAATGAAAAACCGGTGCAATTCGTTTGTCTGTTATGTGTGAAGAAAAATAGCGAAGAAGATTTGCAAGCGATGTATGAAATGCTTGGAGACATCATTGAAACGAGTGCATTAGTGGAAAAATTGATCCAGGCCCGCAATTATGATGAATTTATTCGATTTCTCATTTAAGCGGGGAGGCGATGAACTTCCTCCCGCTGTCAGCCAAGATCTGTCACTCAATCATTCAACACTACTCCAAAAACTTCTGAACCCTCGGCACTTCCAAAGCGGTTGTCGAGGGTTCTGTGTGACATTTCATATATGAGAAACGATCAACCTATCTGCTTGCTTTTTCCGGAATGAGGGTCGCAAAATTTTATCATAATTTTATGATTTCATATTTCATTTTAAG
>CALKWU010000241.1 GCA_938004015.1 uncultured Oceanobacillus sp. | reverse complement strand
GCGAACAGCAGACTGTTAGGCTGCACCCTCCCTAACCATACGTGCATCGATAACATCATTCATACCCGGGCCGGCATTGAACTTCGCTTAGCGTGCCACAACATCATCGAAGAACAAGGTCACCCGGAGCCGGTCGGTCAAGCGAAAATCACACCAGGCTTCAATTTGCCGGCATCCTACGTCATCCATACGGTTGGACCATATATCGACCAGGAAGGAGTCACTCCGGAGAAAGAAGAGCTTCTCGCCTCCTCGTACCGTTCCTGTTTACAAACAGCCGATGAGCACAAGTTGGAATCAATCGCCTTTTGTTGCATTTCTACTGGAGAATTCAACTTTCCGAATGAGCGGGCGGCGGAAATCGCAATCAAAACGGTCGAAGACTATTTCAATGACTCCGGCACCGACATCCATGTCATTTTCAACGTGTTTAAAGATGTCGATTTACACATTTACGAAGCATTGTTGGAAAACTAGATGGGAAATTTCAATGTTTATTGGCGGTAAAAATCCCCATTTTAAAATGATGGAGCAACGCAATTGCGTTGCTCCATCATTATGAAATGGGAGTTGATATAAAATGAGGTGAAGGATGGTCTTTCATCACTTTTCAATTCCATCATAGCAAATGACTCATATGGTCAGCAATAGATTTGTTCATTTTTTCACAAATTGTTCGTTTTTTAAAGGGGAAATTCTCTGAACGACGACCTTTTTCCCCTCTCATCCTAAGATTGGTTTACTCCAAGCAAATGATGTTTGTTGCGGATTGAACACCTTCAATTGTTTTCCTTTTCTTTTCTCTTTTGTCTGAAAAAATCTTTTACAACCATGACAATTAAAAATAACACCCATGATGTGACAAGATAATAGATCCATCTGCTTTCTTCCGACATATCATTATAAAAGAAAGACATGCCGACCCATATGAAACCGACCAAGCCCAATTGGGCAAGCAACATTTTATTCATATTCAATCCCCCAATTATTTCCTGACAATCTATCAACAGTTTAACGGAACAACCCGTTATCGGCAATCAAAAAGCAGGCTGATTCCGCCTGCTTTACTCAAACTATCATAAGTCAATCTTCATCTTTTACATCCAAATCATCCGGAAGCGGTTCATTCAAATATTCCTGGATCATTTTACGATATTTTTCCACTTGTTCCATATGTGTCGTAAACTGATCCTTATTCACCAGGAAATTTTCGCCGTCGTGGACAGCCCGAATTTTCCCTTCCAGAATAAGAGACAACACCTTCGTTTCCGGCATGGACAAGTATTCCGCTGTTTCCTTGACGGTCAAGTACATCGGGACACACCCCTCACCGAGTAAATTGGATGAAAGTTCTATAGATTCATTTTATCAACTTCCACAACCATTTATTCAACCAAAACATCATGATATTCCGGAGTTTTTTCCATCTGACTTTTTGCAAAAACACATAAAGGTTTGATTTTTTTATTGTTTTCGCGGGCATATTGGACGACTTGTTCCAGTAAACTGCAAGCGATTCCTTGTCCCCGCAATTCCCGGGCAACATAGGTGTGATCGATGACAATCATCGAATTGCTCGATTCCAAAAAAGTCATTTCAGCTAATGGATGCTTGATTTCGTCGCCTACATAGAATTTATTTGCAGCTTTCTTGATGATTGGCATTTTACTCCTCCTAACATCTGCTTCCTCTCTATTATAACGTAATTCAATCGATTATTGTGGAAAAACCTCAATAAAATGAATGGGAAAATTTACATTGGATTAATAATGGATTGCTATAATCGGTATAACACCATACAAAAGAACTAGGAATTTGGATAAGGAGTAGACAGTTGAATGATGCAAAAGTCAATGATTTGTTCACACGATCGAGTTTGCGCACGCGATTACTTGTCCCGATTTTAACTTTAGTCATCCTTTCAACGGTCGCTGTCGGAAACAGTTTCAAAATCGAAGCTTGAAAAACGGGTAAGGTCATCCATCGACTATGACCTTACCCGTTTTTTTATACCGGAGAAATGATTTTTGCTCTTTCGAAAGCGCGGATGATGATCGGTATGATAATGAGCTGGATGATGATTCCAGGAAGTGCCGTGACCAAAGCAGCCGTCAAAAATACGGACAATACATAAACATCTCCGACAATGTTGAACAGAATCGCATTGGCGATTCCTAATACGATACGTCCACCGATCATTGCACCAATCAAACTTACAAATATTTTACCTCTCGTCAGTTTATACAACAATCCGGTCAACATGCCGTATGTCCCAAGCTCAAGCATCATCGAAACAGCCACCGGGAAAAGCGGCGGCAACCCTGTCATGAGAGATGCGAGCAACGGTGTTAGAAGTCCGCTCACCAACCCATACTTCCAACCACAAAGAAATCCGCAAACGAGTATCGGGATATGCATCGGCAAAAGGATTTCGCCGGGACGGGCGAACGTCGTCGGGAGAAATTTCACCACTTGCGGCAATAATAAGCCGATTGCGATACATAATGCTGTAAAAATAATGTTTCTTGTTGTCGTGTTCCTCATGTTTTCCTCTCCATTCCCTTTAATATTTGGACGTATCAATACATATGTCGGCCTTATCAGGAATGTCCAATTTTTTAATATAATTTTCTTCCAATGGAATCCACTCATTGACGAAACGATTGAGCTTTGCTTCATGACCACGCTCGATGATCCGTTTGAGTTGAGTATCCTGATCGACGGTCATAAACACTTTGTAATCATAATATTTTTCCAACACAGGATGTAAAGAGTAGACTCCTTCAATCACATTGATTTTTTTATATGGGACAATTGTGGCTTTATCCAAATCGTTGACCGTACAATCGAATGGTATGAGCTTCACTTCTTCTAGGCGAGTCAGCGGAAGGACGATTTCCTCCAAAACCCGTTCATAATGGACGTTGCCACCCGGTTCCTTCAATCGCTCTTCCGTCTTCATTTCTTTCGGAAGGAAAAAATCATCCATATGGAAAACATTACAATCGATTGTTTCCTTAATGATGGAAGAAAAAGTCGTCTTCCCACTGCCACATCTGCCGTCAATGGCAATCAGTTTCGGCGTGTCTTCTTTCGCAAATTCCACGAGTTTCCGTAAAACCGGCAAATACACAAGATAACTCGCATCGAGCACCCGATAATGGGGGGCATAATCTTCATGATAAGTTTTACTATGGCCCACTTGCGGGTAATTTTTTTCCTTGAAGGAATCAAAGACATTCTTTAGCTCATCCGCATCTATGGAAAGCCTGTTTTCTCGTGCTAGCTCTATTGCACTTTCCAATTTTCTTTCCAGCTCTTCTGTCCGTCCTTCTCCTCTATTAGTTGATTGGATAAACAATTTATTTAAAATAGGGAGAATATCTTCTGTTACTTCCTCGCTCGCAAGATTCACCCGCACGTAACCATTGCCGATCGGTTCAGTGAATGGAATTCCGTCCATTTTTTCCAACTGCTCATGTTCTGCCACAAGACGCCGCAAGCTTTCTTTCTCATCCGTCAAATAATGGCCATTGCCAAATGTCTGCTGATAAATTAGTTTATAAAAATCTTCCGCTTGCATGTTCGGATATTTCTTTTGATGTGCGATGAGAATGTGTTCCATCCCGATACCTCCCCTTTTTCTTCATACATCGTATCAACTTTAATTTTCTTTTTCAACGACTCGCTGTCGCTTCAAGGATTTTTTCTGTTATGCTATTGACAAGGAGGGTTAATCGATGCAAAAACTCATATTTGAATCTGCCTGGGAAAAAACAATTGCTCCAGCCGATCGGGAAAAAATCATTTCCGTTTTTCATGAAACGAAAAATGAAGGGGATGGAACGATCATGTTCATTCCACTTAAAACTGCAGTAAATCATGAAGAATCGTTGCTTATCACTGTCCTCATCCATAACTTTACAAAAGAACTTTTTCCGCTGCAAGATTTGCGCCTCATCTACACCGAAACAGCACAATCTGTAGCGGAATACGATTTTTCCTTTCCCCATGTTACGATTGAGAGTCGGACGAGTATGCCTTGGACGTTTATTTTCCCTAAAACATCTTGGATACGGGAACCTTCTTTTGAAAATTCCGGACTTGTATTTGGAAATTAAGGTGAAAATGGTACAACAGTCGCTGAATTTTTATTCTGTTATGGTACAATCGAAAATAGAAAGCCAAGCATACTGGCTCTCATTAAAAAGAAGAGGAGTGGAATCATGCGGGAAAAACATTTGGAGAGAATCAAGAATGGAAATGGTTTTATCGCAGCGTTGGATCAAAGTGGTGGAAGCACACCTAGAGCATTGAAAAGTTACGGAATAACAGAAGATCAATATGATACTGAAGAAGAAATGTTCGATTTGATCCATGAGATGCGGACACGGATCATCACTTCCCCTGTTTTCAATTCTGATCGTATTCTTGGCGCTATTTTGTTCGAAAAAACGATGGATCGGAAAATTGAAGGAAAATATTCCGGCGATTATTTGACGGAAAAAGGAATCGTCCCATTTTTAAAGGTGGATAAAGGGCTTGCAGACGAACGCGACGGCGTGCAACTAATGAAACCGATTACAAATTTACAAGAATTGTTGGAGCGAGCGAATGAACGGGATATGTTCGGAACAAAAATGCGCTCGGTCATCAAACAGGCCAATGAAAGCGGAATCCGTGAAATTGTTGAACAACAATTCGCCATTGGAAAAGAAATCCTCCTCGCTGGACTTGTCCCAATCATTGAACCGGAAGTGGATATTTTCAGCGAAGATAAAGCAGAGTCGGAAGAAATGTTGAAAGAAGAGATATTGAAGCAACTCGCTGCACTGGATGAAGGGCAAAATGTCATGTTGAAGCTTTCCTTGCCGACGGGTCCGAACCTTTATAAAGAAGTTGTCGATCATCCACGGGTCCTCCGGGTTGTCGCTTTATCCGGCGGATATACGTTGGATGAAGCGAATGACAAATTACGGAAAAATGAGGGTGTCGTCGCCAGCTTCTCCCGGGCATTGACGCAAAATTTACGGGTGGATCAAACCGATGAGGAATTCAACAAAGCCCTCGATGAAGCGATTGCATCGATCTATGATGCTTCTATGAACAAGAAATAAATAAAACAATACGTCCTTCCTGATGTTCAAAACAGGAAGGACGTTCTTTTTCTCCTTTTCCCCTTCATGAATTCTTCAATCGTGAAGTCATAAAGTGATTGTAGTTGTTTGTCTAAGCCTTGCAGAATGTTTCGACACTCTGCCGTAATTCGCCCACATGCACCGTGTTTTCCATTTCGAATTGTTGCCAACTGGAATACATTCTCCACTGTTCGCCTTCAACAGGTATAAATGCTAATATCGGCCCTTCCCTCTTATCATGCTCCAATGTGAAATATTCCCATTTATCTTTGAAATTCCAGGTATGACATGCGACCGCCAATTCCAACAAGGCTAAGGAAGGTTCCCGAAAAAAGATCGTATTCTCTATTTCAATTTCGAATAATCCTTGAATATCGATGGTTAATTTTGGATTCAGTTTTTTCAAGTCTTTTACATCGAGTTTTACTGATGAATCGATGGTCGTTCTCATTTTCATTTCCACTACTGCCTTTCCACTTTTACTTGTAAATTTGAATAGCAATATTACAACAAAAGTTGTTGACAATCCATCCCCTTTGTGTTATGGTTATACACACAACTGTAACACTGTTAAACCGGAACACCTAAAGGAGGGTTGTCCGTGGCCAATATTTTACAAGATGATAAGCCATTGTATTTACAAGTCCGAGAAATCATTGAAGACCAAATCATCAACAAACAACTGCAAGCAGGTGATCAAGCACCATCGATCAATCAATTGGTCAATTATTACAAAATCAATCACCAAACGGTTTCAAAGGGAATCAATCAGCTTGTCGATGAAGGAATTCTTTACAAGAAAAGAGGGATTGGGATGTTTGTTTCTGATGGAGCACGGGAACAATTGCTGGAGAAACGGCGGCAAGTGTTTGTCGAAGAATACATTGTCAATCTGGTGGAAGAAGCGAAAAAATTGGAAATAACGGATGAGCAAATCATCGAATACATCAAACAGGTGAAAAGGAGTGAAAAATAATGGGTATTACAGCCGAGAACCTCTATTTTTCGTTCGGTAAAGAACAAGTGTTGAAAAACATCAATTTTGAATGGAAGGAACCGAAGATATACGGGCTTTTAGGAAGAAACGGCGCGGGAAAAACGACGCTTCTTTCTCTGATCGGCTCTTTTCGTGAACCGAAAAGCGGTAAAATCCTCATCAATGGGGAAACACCTTTTGAAAATGCCGACATCATGCAACATGTGGCTTTCATGTACAGCAAAGACTTCAGCAGTGATACCGACAATTTGAAAACACTCATTAAAAGCGCTTCAACTTATCGGCCGAATTTCGATTACGACTACGCGATGGAACTAGTGAAAAAATTTAAAGTCGATTTGAAGAAACCACTCTATAAATTGTCAAAAGGGAAACAATCCGCATGCAATGTCATCATCGGGTTGGCTAGTAGAACACCAATTACGATTTTCGATGAGATTTATCTTGGGATGGATGCACCGGCACGGGAGCTGTTTTACAAAGAATTACTGAAAGAGCAGGATATTCATCCAAGGATCATCATTTTATCGACACACCTGGTGTCGGAGATGGATCATTTATTTGATGATGTGGTCATTTTGAAAGAAGGAGAACTGCTGCTTCACGAGCCTTTCGAGGAACTCATTTCCCGTGGTGTGACATTGATCGGCAGTAAGGAAGCTGTGGAAACGATCAGTTCCGGGAAAGAAGTCATCAATCGGGATCAATTGGGAGATACGCATTCTGTCACCATTTACGGTGCCTTGAGTGAAGAAGAGAAAAAGCGCGCCAAAGAACTCGGTTTGCAGATTTCTAATGTTTCCTTGCACGATCTATTCATCCAACTCACGAAGGAGGAAGACGAAGATGAATAAACCTGCGAACTTTTCAACAATCGGCTTTCATTTACTGCAAGAACAACTGATTTGGACTTTCTGGTTTATCGGGATTGTCCTTCTTGTCAATATCGTTCGGACGGTTTTAGTGAGTCTCGATATCGGAATCGAAGCAGACTATTTTTACGGCGGGGTGTTTATCGCCAGCAATATCTACATGCTCATCATTGGAATCATTTCCATCTACTTTCTTCCATATTTCGTTGAAAATGGGGTGACAAGGAAAAATTATTTTTACGGAAATGTCATTGCGAGCGTTTGCCTTTCCATTCTGATTCCAGTATTCGCCTATGTGATCACGATTTTCGAGAAAGCGATTTTCCCGAACTTGCGAACAATTGATTTCGGACCTGTGGTCGACCATGACGGTAATATCATCGGGGATTTGATCCAGTCGATCATCCTTGCACCTTATGTCAACGTTGAGACAGACCCGCTGTTATCGATGATTGTGTTCAGTATCAACATATTCGGCTTTTATATCATCGGCTGGTTGATCAGTGCGACATTTTATCGGTTGGGAGTCATTCCAGGATTATTGATGATATTTTTGGGGATCATCTTTTTCGCTTTTAAAGATTCGATGGTGAGAATAGCGTTTGATTTGCCGATATTCGAACATTATTCCATCTTTACTGTCGTTCCAAAAAACATGGCACTCCTCCTTGTCTTTGCCGGTATGTTGTTGGTTTTATCTCTCATCCGCTTGCTCACCAAACGAGCACCAATCAAAATCTAATGGGTCAAAAAGGGACAGTCCCTTTTTGACCCATTTCCTTTTTGACCCATTTATATCGTTTCGGGTTTAGTTTTGGCGCCGTGGATCTTTAACCATGGTTGGGATTTCCAACGTCTGTAGGCGAAAATCCCTCGTACCCATTCATCAACACCTTGCGCCAACCACACTCCTAGGAGTCCCAAACCAAAAGTAATTCCAAACAGATAACTTAAGACAACTGCGATTCCCCACATGGAAATGATGCCGATGACAACTGGGAAACGTACATCCCCGACGGATTTCAACGAGCCCATTAACACCATGTTGAGGGCCCGGCCCGGTTCGATGAAGACAATCGCCCAAAGAACCGGTATTGCGACCGCAATAATTGCCGGATCCTCTGTGAATATGCCGATGAGATTTTCTCCGATAAGTGCAATGATCAATGAAATGATGAGGGATACCGAAAAAGCAATCCGTAATGTTTTCAATCCTCGTTTCAACGTCCGGTCATACATTTTCGCCCCAACATATCGGGCGACCAAAATTTGCGTCCCTTGGGAAATAGCCATTGTAAACATGAAACAGAACATCGATATATTCAAAATATAGACACGTGCCGCCAATGCCGCATCCCCGACAATTGCCACAAAACTGGTGATGACAACTTGGGATAGTTGATAGGAAAGTTGTTCTCCAGCTGAAGGGATTCCGATTTCCATAAGGTTCTTCGTGTTCTTTTTGTCGATTTTGAAAATATCCCGCAAACGGAAGCGGATGGCAAGCAGTTTATAGACCAAAGCGAGCAATGCCAGGAGAAGGAATATCCTTGCGACGATGACTGCAATGGATACACCGACAACCCCCGTCACCGGCAGGCCGAACCATCCGTAAATCGCAATCAAAAATCCGAAAATACTGATGACGTTCATCATGACCGTTACAAACATCGTCTCCCGTGTATGTCCGTAACTTCGTAAAATCGCACTTAAAGCCATGGCCACCGAATGAATACAGAGAGAAATCCCTGTAATCGTCAAATAAGTATATGCATAGTCATATACGTCTCCTCCAAGACCGTAAAACTTAAGAAACGTCCCACCAAACGCCACGACGACGACTGTCATTACGATTCCAACCCAGAAGTTCAACCCGAAAGCAGATCTGGCATAACTTCTCGCAGTTTTAATCTTGTTCGCTCCAAGATTTTGTCCGATCAAAATCGTCGCTCCGATTGCCGTCACGTTAAAAATGAGGATGAAAATATTCATAATTTGGTTGGCGACACCTACACCGGCAACCGCAAAGTCAGAATAACCGCTCAAAATCAAAGTAGCGATGATACCAACACTCATGTGCAATGAAATTTCGATAAAGAGCGGCCACGTGATGCTAAACAACGACTGTTCGTGATATTTATTTTTCTCCGTACTCAATGATTATCGTTTCTCCTTATCCCTTATTTTCCATAAAAAATAAAAAACCAGCAAAAAAGACCGCCCAGAAGCTCGCAGGTTAACACGACTTCTGAGGCAGCCTTACGATTATTGGTGTTCTTCTCGTTCAATTCGATTTTTTATAATTTGACAAATAAATTATATCATAACCCATGTCATTTAAAAAGGAAAAACGCTTTTTGCGTTTTTCCTTTTATCTGATTACTGGTTACGATTGTTTCTATCGCGGTTTTTTTCGATATCCAATTCTTTGGAAAATTCCGTTTGGTACGTGACCGTTTGATTTGTCCGTCGCTGCTGATCCGACAGTACATTGTTTTGCACATAACGGTGGAAAAACAACTCAAACAAACTAAGCCCGATGGTAGCGAACAATGAAGCGGTGAATACATTGTCAATCGGTGTGAAATTTGCTACAAAAAGGTAAATGACAACCCATGCCAATACGAAGTCGGCGATTGTCCCTACCGTATTATTACTCCGTGGCAAAATGAACAAATCCCCGATCAAATATGCCAATGTCCCTACAATGAGTGTGAGCAGCAAGACTTCCGTAAACGTCATTCCGTAGCCTAATCCTAAAATCATATATAAAACAGCAAGTGTCGCAATGAATTTGATTGAAAATGCTCGCAAATGGTTATTATCCATTTTACATCCTCCTTTGCTGGTACCCGTATTGTTTCCAATGCCAAGCAACTTATACTTCCAATGACCGATGCTCCATTCAGCCTTTACCGACTCACTTCGCAAGCTTCAAAGCGGCCTTGGAAGCTTTTCGTTCGACCTTTAATTGTTCATCAAAGTCTTTCGGATGGTAATAACCCTTTTCCATCATATAAGTGCTGATCAGTTTATGGGTTTGAATTGCGTCATTCAATTGCCCATGTAAAACGGTCCTCACTTCCGGCGTCACTGCTTCCGTAAGGGCAAAAGCCAGATTCCTCACCGCCGCTTTGGAAGAAATCAAAAAATCCACAGCAATCACTTGGTCTGTCATCCCACCCATACCGGCAATTTTTTGCAAGATGTTCGTCACATGATCACCTCCCGTTTCTTCAACAAATCATTCAATTGTTCCACATGTTGTTTTCCTGTCGTCACTTCCATTGCCAAGATGTGTTCCAACTGTTTACAACCGACCAACCCTTTCATGACAGCCGCTTTTGTGAGCGTCACATTTTTTTGCGCCAATATTTCCTGCAGTTCCATCCGTTCGTGTAAAGCAATTTTGTTCTCCACTCAACCCCTCCTCGACTACACATTTTTCTATAGGTTTTGCCATTTCCCTTTTCCTATACAAGACATCATGAATAGGAAGTATGTTTCGTGGAAAAGTACTGGAAAAGAGGTGATGGATATGGATCAAGAGCGGTTGGCATATCATGAAACAGTTGATACCCATGAGCTGCTGAACTTGAAAACGGTGGGCCTTTTGAAAGCAAAATTGATGCAAGGTGTCGTTTTTGATCAGGAATTGCGGAAGTTAATGCAAAAAAATGTCGAAGCATCGATTAAGGATATTAATGAATTAGAACGATTTTATCCTGAAAAAAGCCCAGAGTGAGGTGGATAGGAAAATGAATGATTATCTCGACCCGATCAACGCAGTCGGCATGCCGGAAAAATCGATTCCGTCATCGCCATGGATTTGTTGTTGACGGTGAAAGAAGCGATACGGAACTATGCGGTCGCCATGACAGAAACGGCGAGCCCGGAGCTGCGTACAACGCTCCACAACCAATTGGAAGTCATGATCGACTACCAATCGGAAGTGATTCAATTGATGCTGGATAAAAAATGGATCCACCCTTTTAATCTCGATGAACAACAGACACTCGACTTGAAAGCAGCACAAAATGCAGTGAAAATTGCACTTTTGGATCTTTTTCCGGAAAACACGAATCGAAAAGGGCTTTTCCCTACCCCTCCAAAGTAATGTTTGTCTGAAAGCGCAACAAAATGCTCAAATGAAGGAGATGGACAATGAAAGCCGTAACGTATCAAGGGGTTAAAAATGTTGTTGTGAAAGATGTGGAAGCACCTCGGATTCAAAAGGCCGATGATATCATTGTACGATTGACGAGTACCGCCATATGTGGTTCCGATTTACATCTCATTCACGGTATGGTTCCAAATTTAGAAGAAGATTACATCATCGGCCACGAGCCAATGGGAATTGTAGAAGAAACCGGACCGGAAGTGACGAAAGTGAAAAAAGGCGATCGTGTCGTCATCCCATTCAACATCAGTTGCGGCGAATGTTGGTATTGTGAACATCAGTTGGAGAGCCAATGCGACAATTCCAATCCGAACGGAGAAATGGGAGCCTATTATGGATATAGCGGGACAGCCGGTGGTTACCCCGGAGCACAAGCGGAGTATTTACGTGTTCCTTACGCCAACTTCACCCCTTTTCTTGTCCCAGAAGATAGTGAAGTGGATGACGATAACTTGCTGCTTCTCTCTGATGCCGGTACAACCGCTTTTTGGAGTGTCGATCATTCCGGTATGAAAGAAGGGGACACCGTCGTCATCCTCGGATGTGGTCCCGTCGGTCTACTCGCCCAAAAATTCGCATGGTTAAAAGGAGCCGACAGAGTCATTGCTGTCGATTATGTCGGTTATCGACTGGAGCATGCGAAACGAACAAATAATGTCGAAATCATCAATTTCGAAGATCACGAAAATGTCGGAGCCCACTTGCATGAGATTACAAAAGGCGGGGCCGATGTCGTCATTGACTGTGTCGGGATGGACGGAAAAATGAGCGATTTGGAATTCCTTGCATCCGGTTTGAAACTCCATGGCGGTTCCATGGGGGCACTTGTCATTGCAAGCCAAGCAGTTCGGAAAGGCGGAAACATCCAAGTCACCGGAGCCTATGCTGCCAGATACAACGCTTTTCCATTTGGAGACATTTTCCAGCGCAACATCAATCTTCGGACAGGGCAAGCACCGGTCGTCCATTATATGCCTCGACTATATCAACTCATTGCTGACGGGAAAATCGATTTAAGCGATATTGTCACCCACCATTTGCCTTTGGAAGAAGCCGCCTATGGGTATGAAATCTTCGATGTGAAAATGGATGACTGCATTAAAGTCATTTTGAAACCATAATATTGTCAAAAATTGGCTTACATCATGCGGACAAACTGTGTTATACTATATATCTGTTTTCTATATAGAAGGGGGAATGCCGCATGGCAAAAAAAGCTTTGATCGTAAAACAACAACGGCGCCAAAAATTTGCCGTCCGTGAATATAGCCGATGCAAACATTGCGGCAGACCACACAGTGTATTGAGAAAATTTGAATTGTGTCGTATCTGCCTACGTGAATTTGCATATAAAGGACAAATACCAGGCTTGAAAAAAGCAAGTTGGTAAATCTTTGGTCTTTTCCATAAAAAATGACCTGGCGGGCAGCTCTCAGCAGCTGCCCTGTCAGGTCATTTTACGTTATCTACGTTCATCATTGCGTTCATTCCGACGCTCATTTCGACGATCATCACGATTGAAATCGTCTTCATCAATGAACTCGTTTTCATCCGCAAACTCCAGGTTCGCAAAATCTCGATTGCGCCTGTCATCTTCATTACGGTTTCTCCGTTCGTTCCGATTGAAGTTACGGTCGTTAGCCATTCTTTTACCTCCTATCCAGTTTTCAGGAAAATGATGCAAGCATTTTTCCTCATTGCTAGTTTGTCCGTAAATTGAAATATCACTCCAAGTTGAAAAATTTGTCATGGAAATTCGCTGTAATTTTTATGCTGAAAACTGCGATTCCCCTCGTATATTTCCCCCTTTTTCATCCCATACTATTTCCAATACTGGTATCCCATATATTTCCACTTCCAAACGTCTCCTTACGATGACATTGAAATGCCCAAAAGCGAATAACTATGTACAAATTCAGTTCTAACCGCCCAAAATGAATCATATTCATATCAATGGGTAATTTTTGCAAAAAGGTGGGATTCAGATGGATGAGAAACCATCAAGAGATGAAAAGCAAGAAGAACAAACGAGATCCGAGAACGCAAAACAACGCCAACTCGACGAATTTCGAATTCAAGATACAGGTAATCCGCTGACGACGAAACAAAATTTGAAGATGTACAATGATTCGGAAATTCTAAAAGCTGGCGTGCGTGGGCCGACGTTACACGAAGATTTTTATTTTTTGGAGAAGATGGGGCATTTCAATCGGGAGGAAATACCGGAAAGAGTCGTCCATGCAAGGGGGTACGGTGCATACGGAGAGTTTGAGTGCTATCAATCGATGAGTCATGTGACGGCAGCGGGATTTTTGCAAGAACCTGGTAAAAAAACCCCGACCTTAGTCCGCTTTTCCACCGTTCAAGGACCTAGAGGATCCTATGATACGGCGCGGGACTTACGTTGTAAAGGAGTCAAGTTTTATACGGAAGAAGGAAACTACGATTTAACGACGATTGCGATGCCTGTGTTGATCATTCAAAATCCAATGAAATTCCCGGATGTCATCCATGCGTATCAAAACAAACAGGATGAAGGGATTCCGACTGCAACAGGTGCCCATGACCGGTTTTGGGATTTTGTCGCAAACAATCCGGAATCACTCCATATGGTCACTTGGATCATGTCTGACCGGGGCATTTTGAAAAGTTACCGTAATATGGAATCTTGGTCGATCAACACTTATCTCTTCATCAATGCAGAAGGAAAGGCGACGTTCGTCCGCTTTGTGTGGAAACCGATCGCCGGTGTCCACTCCTTGCTTCAAGATGAGGCATTGAAAATCGGTGGACTGGATCCGGATTACCACCGCAGGGATCTTCGTCTCGCCATCGACCTCGGCTATTATCCGGAATACGAACTGGGCGTCCAACTCATCGACATGGAAGATGAATTCAAATTCGATTTTGATGTTCTCGATCCAGCCAAGTTTTGGCCGGAAGAATTGGTGCCAGTCCATATCGTCGGAAAAATGACATTGAACCGGAACGTTGATAACGAATTTGCAGAGCTGGAACAAGCAGCATTCAACCCGGCGAATGTCGTACCAGGAATCGGTTTTTCCAACGACCCGGTTCTCCAAGGAAGATTGATCACTTACCGGGATACACAGCATCATCGGTTGGGCAGTCCGAATTACGACGAGTTGCCGGTGAATCGTCCGCTCTGCCCTTTCCATAACAATACCCGACGTGGTTTCATGCGCCACCGGATTGATGTAGATCAAATCAACTATAAAAACAATTCACTTGCCAACAATACGCCTTATGTCACTCCACCGGAAGAAGGTGGATATAAAGAGTATCCGACTCGGGTGGAAGGTCATATCACACGTAGGCGGAGCGAATCGTTCAATGACTTTTTCACCCAACCGCGGATTTTTTGGAACAGCTTGACCCCTGTCGAAAAGCAACATACCATTGAAGGTTTCAGCTATCAGCTAGGAAAAGTGAAAAGTGAATCGGTCCGGCAACAAAATGTCGATTTAATCGTAAATGTCGATGAGGAACTTGCCACAATCATTGCGGAAAACATCGGAGTGCGAAAACCTGAAGGAACCCATGTCAATGTGTCGACGAGTTATCCTTCCCTCAGCCAAGCGAATACGCCGAGTTATGCGGAAATGCAGAAGGTCGGTGTATTGATCGGTGATGATTTTGATGATGCGGAAGTGACTAGAGTTCTGAACAGGCTGCGGGAAAATAAAGTCGTCATCCGCTTCGTCAGTCAAACCCTAGGAACGGTCACCGGAAAAGACGGGACACAGTTGCGGGTGGACGAAACATTCCTGACATCCAGCCCATATCTTCTTGACAGTCTTTATGTCGTCGGTGGTCGCTCAAATTTCGCCGATCAATTCAATGCGAACATCATTGAATTCGTACGGGGAGCATACAGGCAGTACAAACCGATTGGTGTGGCGACAACCGGTGAAGCTTTCATCCAACCGGCACCGGGAAATAATCTGGATGGGGTTGTTTACGCCCGGGATAATCCGAATTTCTCCCAAGAGTTCGTCAATGCCATTGCTAAGCAACGTTTCTGGAACAGGACATAAGACAAACACGGATACACTCATACAGGCTCCATGAAACATATCTTGTCCCAACATCTGAAAACATTTACATGTTTCAACGAAAGATAGTGATTTTCTATCCGTAAATTTTTCATTTTTGAAAAAGACTATGACATAAGGTGGAAAGGATGATACTTATTAATTTGTCCCTTCCACCTTAATTCTTGTTAGATTCAACGTTAAACAATTGTTCCATGGAATCTTGATTTTCATGCAAAACACGTACAATGAAAATGTAAATTACTTAATTTTCCTCTGTGTATAAATAACGATAATCAGTCGGTACACAATGATTTCCTCTAAAGCATCACCCGTTAGCTGAAACTGTTCCAATCTTGTTTATTCTTCATCACTACCTCGATATCTTTCGTATGGAAGCGAATTCCAAACCCGATATTCCAGTTGTTCTTTTCTGAGCGGTTTCGATAAATCATCGATGATTTTGCGGGCGACTTCCAATTCTTTTGCCGCTTCTTTCTTATCTTGATACATGAATTCATCAGAGGCTGTTTCCGGTGCTTGTTTCACTTTTTCCTCCAAATTTTCCACAACCATTTCTTGATGTTTCCGGATTGTCTCCCTCGCTTCAGTCACCCAATCATCTTGGACAGAACGGTTGATGTCGGTGACATAAGTGAATTCGTCATAAATACCTTTGTAAATCTTGTCGGCATTTTCCCGGACATCGCGGACAACCCGCACCAAATCTTCAATCGTAAGCTGTTCCGGTTCCAATTCCTTCTCCCGTTCTGCACCGCCTAGCCGTTCGTTTTTCAAATAAAACGGGAACATGCTTTTGATCGTTTTCCCGACCGGATTGACAGCCATTTGATTTCCATCGATGCCTTTCGGTTGGATTCCTTGCATCGCAATCCTTGCCGATTCCGGCCTGACAATTTCTTTTGGCGGTAAAATGCCGTAACGTAAGAGCTCACGTATCCCTGTTCCGGAAATATTGATCCGATATTTAACATCATGTGGACAGGTGTAATCGGTAGCCGGGCTGTCACAGCGCGTGCAATAAAACACTTCATGGAACAGACGGACATCGATTCCCAGTTCTTCCGGCGTGAACGTATCGAAAATCGTATGGGCTGCATACTTATCATAGTAATCGCCAATACCTGCATGATCCCTTCCAATCAATGCATGGGTGCATCCATAGTTTTTCATGATGAGCGCATGGAGCACCGCTTCCCTCGGACCGGCGAAAATATACGTCACCCGTAATGGGGCAAGAATCGTCCGTTCTTTCGGATAATAGGTCTCCAACACACTGCGATAGGCGAGCATCCGGAATTCGTGGCGGGTATATTCCCGTTTCGCCATTTCGACAAGCGGTTGGACAAACAATCCATCCAATTGTTCCAGTGCATTGCGGTGGATGTATTCATGGCCTCGATGAAGTGGATTGGCGCCAGTAATGAATCCACCGACAGACTTGAATTTTTTCTCTTCATAGAACAGTTTCCACGTTTCTTTCGGTTCCATCCGAATGCTTTCGAAAGGCCCCCAGTTGACACGTTGGAGCAAATGGATCGTTCCCCCGAGAGCCGTATCCCCCATTCTACGGTAAATCGCATCGACCCCCGGATGATTCCGATCAGTCGTGCCAAAAAGATGCTTCGCCCGGAATTCACGATCATATTCGAAAATATCTTCAATTTCCATAATTGCAATCGGTTGTTTGTTACGGTCGACCAATACAACTTCATCACCAATTTTGAGCTGTCTAATCACTTCTTTATTCTTATCGCCAATCGGTGCAAAACTTAGAGGAACCGGCCAAATCAGTCCATTGGAAAGTCTTCCTTCCGTCAACACGGATTTATAATCTTTTTCATTCATAAATCCTTTGTTCGGCGAAAGGACACCGGTTGCTATCATTTCCAATGTGATGACAGCTTCCATGTCAACCATGATCATCGGCAATTGTTTCGAGCGCTCCAACGCTTCTTCCAACGCCTCTCCTGTCAACACTTGGTCGACCAGCTCACCCCCATGTGGTTCTTGCGGATACTTGACTTCTTCCAACACTTTCTGATTCATGAATCTTCCTCCTTTTTCTTTCTGCTCCCATTCTTTGAAAATTTTAAAATATTCACCCCGTAAAGGAGCAATGAATTGAAAGCGCTCCTCCACAACGTATGAAGCGCTTTCAATAACCAATAACTATCTGTAAATTTCTTTAATTATGAATATATACGATTCAGAGAAAGATGTAAAGAATTTGATTTGGAATGTTTCTTGGAAAATATACATTCAAATGCGGGAGTGGATAAATATTAATTACCATTTTTTTTGGAAAGGATTCCTTTAAATAGAAGTGTTTTCAATAAAATAAGGCCAGGAGTTACAGTTTATTTCTCCAGACCTCAATATGTATTTATGAATTCAGTTCTTGTGTCAACGAATTCAATCCTTCAGCGGACATCGCCACTTCTTCAAAAGATTTTCCGAGGGTATTGATGCTGTCGACGAAACTGCTGATTTCTTCAACAATTTTTTTATTTTTGTCATCAGTATCGTTCATTGTCAGTACGATTTCTTCAAAATGTTCCTCTGTTTCTTGGGAATAATTGTTTCCCCTCTGTACATGTGAACTCACCGTATCTAATTTCTCAGTCAAATGACCGACTTGTACATTCGTGTTTTTAATCAGACTCGCAACGTTCACAGCGGCTTCTTTTGTCTGATCCGACAGTTTCCTCACTTCTTCCGCAACGACCGCAAATCCTCGTCCTGATTCACCAGCTCTAGCTGCTTCAATACTTGCATTAAGCGAGAGCAAATTCGTTTGCTCGGCAACATCGGACACAATTGAAATGATATCATGCATTTGTTTCATGATTGCCTTCAATGCTTCCGACTCTTCTTTCATTTCAACAATCAACCGGCGAATTCCATCCATATTGTCGGCAAGTTTATCCATTTCCTTTTTGCCGGATTCAGCTTTTTCTTTCGCTGTGTTAGAAAACTTTGATGCATTGTTCGTCAAAGATGCTATTTCTTTTGACTGTCCAATCAGTTCCTCCAACGCAGCATTCGTTTCTTGAAAAATGGCGACTAATTTTTCCGACGTATTCCGAATGTTTTCACTGATGTTTGTCCTTTCGTCAGATACCCGTTGTCTTATTTGCATTATTTCTTGTTCATAGGCTTCAATGACCAGTTGTTCTTCCAAATTGATGATTTTCATCACAGCTCCAATTGCCTTGATGGCTTCTTCCTCATTTGCAGCATGCCTTTTGATAATTCGGGTAAAAGAAGATAGAAGATTCTGGAATGCCGCCAAATACCATTTGGAATCCAGACCAATCCGTACATGGACATGAGCGATTTTGTTACGGTTTTCAATGTAGCGTTCATCAATTTTTCCGGAAAACATTTGACCGATGTGACGTCGCAACGTTTTCTTCAAGCGATCGATGGAACTGTGGTCATTGATGGTTCGAATCAGTGATTCTTCTTTTTCCAAATTACTGTAAAATTGATCGACGATTGAAACAATGTCGCTTTCAATATACGGTTTTAAAGCATGAAGAATGTGCAAATCCTCTTCGGTCAAGTCAATCATTGCGATTTGCTGAAGTGTTGTAGAGTCAGAGCTGATTTCAATGCCGACATGAGGAGATCGCTCAACCGGTAGAAGTGTATTTTTATTTTTCTTCATACGTTTAAACATGTTGATTTTCCCCCTTTATCCCCTTTCTTTTACTTTAATAAAATTTACTGAAAATGTCCACCTAAATACCTACAATTAACATACTGAATCGAACAATTGGGACAAAAGGGATAGTCCCCGTTCGACCCAAGCGGGCTAAACGGGGACTGTATCTTTGTCTCATACCGATGTTTGCTTGAAGTCTTCGATGATTCTAGGGAAATCTTGCCAATGGTACAGTCTTTCCAACTTCAAACCTTCGTTATATGGTTGGTCTTTCACAATCAGCGTCGTCTGCAAATTTTCCAACGTGTAGAGGACTGCAGGTTTGTCATCCACGTAAAAATCCAATTCAAGCTTTTTAATGATGTCCACTTTTTCTTCATCTTTCATTCCGCAATAAAACCGATCATTTACAACCGGAAAACCTTTTTCTTTCAACCATTCCCTTGTCCGAATCGTATATTTTTCCGGCCGTGCCGTAATGTAGTAAATTTCATGGCCCTCCCGTTCCAATGTCCGAAGTGTTTCCACCGCATCGGGATAAACCGGACAGTCTGTGAAATAAATTTCTTCCAAGAAATTCTCCCACATTGCTTTTCCTTCTGCATCCGTCAATCCAAAAGGCTCATGAATTTCCACTCGCCTAATGTTGTGGAAAACATTCAAAGGTATATCCATCTGCAATTTTTTCCGATACAACCTGAAGGCATGTTCCCGTAAATTGATCAACGTATCGTCAACGTCAAAGCCAAATTTCATCGTTTCTCTCCATTCTCATATTTCGGATAGCCGATGAACTTGAAATCTTTCCCGACAGGAATGATTTCCGTATCCATCAGTTCAATGGCATCCATCATCTCCTCAATCCCTTTTCCTTCCAAAAATGTCGGGGCATCTTTCCCACCTACGAGTTTCGGTGCGATGTATAGGACAACTTTATCAACCAATTGTTTTTCGAGGAATGACGCATTCACATTACCTCCGCCTTCAATCATGACGGAAGAAACCCCTTTTTCCCCAAGTATGTTGACGACTTCTTCCGGATCAACCGTTTGTTCCCCTTCAGTCACAAATACTTTCACATGTCCCTTTTTTTTCAATTGTCGCATTTTCTCATCATCACAACGTTCACTCGTGAAAATCCATGTTTCCGCTTGATCGTCATTCACAAGCTGATAGTCCATTGGTATTTTCAATGTTGAATCGAGGACGATGCGAATCGGGTTCCTCCCATTCGGTATTCTTGTCGTTAGAGCGGGGTTGTCTTTCAATACTGTATTGATACCGACCAAAATCCCCATGTTTTCATTCCGTAAATGATGTGCGTCCCGTCTCGCTTCTTCAGACGTGATCCATTTACTGCTGAACGTGTGGGTGGCTACTTTACCATCCAACGTGATTCCCGCTTTCAGCGTAATGAATGGTTTTTCCTCCACAATGTATTTATTGAACACTTCATTCATTTTTCTCGCTTCATTTTCCCGGACGCCTGTCACAACTTCTATTCCTGCATCCTGTAATATTTTCACTCCATTACCGGAAACGAGCGGGTTCGGATCCAACGTCGCAATGACTGCTTTTTTGATACCTGCTTCCACAATCGCCTCCGCACATGGTCCGGTTCTTCCGTGATGCGAGCAAGGTTCCAACGTCACATAAATCGTGCCGCCTTTTGCAAGTTCTCCGGCCATCCGCAGTGCATGAATCTCTGCATGAGCGTCCCCTGCTTTTAAATGGGTACCGACACCGACAATCCGATTGTCATTCACAATGACACAACCGACTAACGGATTCGGATCGGTTTGTCCTTTCATCGCCCGTGCGTTCGTCAAAGCAAGGTCCATATAAAATTCATCATTAGTCATTTGGACAAGTTCCTTCCCCTTTCAAATGGCCGGATTTCGTTATTTTCGTCTCCACATATTTTTGGTTATATTCGGAAATATCACCCCACAGAGGTGTCCTTCCTTCGACAGCCATTCCTGCTTTCCTCAGCGCTTCGATTTTTTGCGGATTGTTTGTGATGACGGTCACCGGCTTCGTCCGTAAACTTTTCAGCACTGTGATCGCATCATCGTAATTCCTCAAATCATTATCGAAACCGAGACTTTCATTCGCTTCCACCGTGTCAAAACCATTTTCTTGAAGCACATACGCCATCGCTTTGCTGAAAAGCCCGATTCCCCGGCCCTCGTGATTTGCCAAATAGAACAGCGCACCTGCTCCATGGTCTTTGATGATTTTCATCGACTCTTTCAATTGGAATCCGCAGTCACATCGTTTGCTTCCAAAAATGTCACCCGTATGGCAAATGGAATGCAGACGGATGAGTGCATGTTCGGCATGTTCAAATTCACCGTAGACGAGCACACTGGACTGTTGGTATTCCGCCAGATTGGATGAAGCGAGTTTTTCGATAATTTTCTCATAATCTTCGGTGACTTCATCATAATTCAACCAGCAATACCACTGGAATACAGTCGTCTCTCCGTATAAATTCACCGGCAGCTGAACCGGCCCGACCAAATAGATGGCTCGATCGTTATTGCGAATCAGTTTGATTTTATCTTTCAACAGCGAAAATGCTTTGGATTCAATTTTCACTTCTGCCATGTTACTTTCTCCTTTCACATACACATTTTAGTATAGTGAAAAACGAAAACTGCTTCAATTTATCTTTCTCGGATACAGAAAAATTTATGAAGTTTGTTTTTCATCAATTTATGCGATAAACGCAAAGATGGAACTAAAGAGTTATTTTATGAAAAAGAATTGTTGCAAAAAATTAAAAAACGACCCTTATCTTCCCTAAGCAGATCAATTGCTGAGATGGATAAGAGTCTCCTCGGTCAATCTTCACTTTTTCCTGTGAGGCCATAAAAAAACAGCTTCGTCAGATCTTCCGTCAACGGCAACATGGATTCCGCTACCTCTTCACGTCGCATATAGTCGGCAAACATCTGCAAATAAAGTAAAACCGCTTCATCGGAAATCGATCGATCGACATAACCTTCTTCCTTCCCCTCGGCGAACATTTGCAGCAGTCGCGGGAGAACGTCCTCTGTATAAAATGTGATGATATAGTTGTCTTCTTCAGCATACTCTTTCATGAAGTATTGAAAAAATTCCTCATTAATTTGATTGGCGATTAATGTTTTATCAAAAATGATTTTCTTTACTTTTTCCGGGAATGTCAAATCACTATCAAGCAATTCTATATATTCATCCCACACTTTATTCACGTAATGAACGATCACTTCACGAATGAGATTATCTTTACTGTCGAAATAATTATAAATCGTCACCTGAGAAACATCTGCTTCCTTTGCGATCTCAGCGACGGAAACTTTTTTCACACCGTATTTCAAAAACAACGATAAGGCCGCTTCCAGGATGTCGTTCGTTTTCTGTTCTCTCCTACGCTCAAACCCATTCATCTCTTTCACCTCCCTCTCAGTGTAATAAAAAATTTGAAATAAAACAAATAAACTAGTTCAAAACTATTGCAAAACAGCTAAGTTTTGTATATTATGAAATATAAAGGATAATATATTTCAAAACTTTTTTTCCTTGAAGAGGAGATGACTGATCATGGCTGTTGTGGAAGTGAACAATCTTCATAAATCTTTCGGTAAATTCAAAGCGTTGAATGGCGTGAATATGACGTTGAATGAAGGGGAAATTTTCGGATTCATCGGTCCGAACGGTGCAGGCAAGTCAACGACGATCCGTATTCTACTCGGCATTTTGAAAGCAACGGAAGGTTCGGCGAAAATATTCGGAATGGATGCTTGGCGTGATGTCGTGGAAATTCATCGACGCTTGGCCTATGTACCGGGTGATGTCAATTTGTGGCCGAATTTGACCGGTGGTGAAGTGATTGATTTGTATATGAAGTTACGAGGTGGAGGGGACAAAAAGAAGCGGGAAGAATTGATGGAACGATTCTCTTTAGATCCGACGAAAAAATGCCGCACCTATTCGAAAGGAAACAGACAAAAGGTCGCTTTAGTGGCAGCCTTTGCCTCGGATGCAGAATTATTTATTTTTGATGAACCAACTTCCGGATTGGACCCGCTCATGGAGCAAATTTTCCAAGAATATGTCTATGAAGCGAAACAAGCAGGAAAAACTGTACTTCTATCGAGCCATATTTTATCTGAAGTGGAAAAATTATGCGACAGGGTCGGCATCATCCGCCAAGGAGAAATCATTGAGTCCGGTTCTCTGGATGAAATGAAACATTTGACACGGACGAATTTGCTTGTGGAAACTAGCGAACCGGTCACTGCTTTAAACGAATTGCAAGGCATACACAATCTTGAAGAGGATGGAAATACCCTCCGTTTCCAGGTCGATACGGAAGAATTAGATGCGGTCATCCGCCATTTGAGTTCGTTCGGTGTCGTGAAATTGGAAAGTGCCCCACCGACATTGGAGGACCTGTTCATGCGCCACTATGAAGTGAAAAGTGAAACGCATACAGGCGGTGCTTCATCATGA
>CALKWU010000240.1 GCA_938004015.1 uncultured Oceanobacillus sp. | reverse complement strand
GACCTCCATTGAATTTCAATTGAAAAGTCAGTCCGATAGAGGGATTTCGGGGATTTATGCTATAATTGACGGAAGAAGATTAAGGGATTTTGGAGGCTGACGTATGGCAACACACACACCAATGATGCAACAATACTTGAGAATCAAAGCCGAGCATCAAGATGCTTTTTTATTTTATCGACTAGGTGATTTTTATGAACTTTTCTATGATGATGCCATCAAAGCAGCACAAGAATTGGAAATCACCTTGACGAAACGGGGGACGAAAAGTGATGGTGAAGCGATCCCGATGTGCGGGGTTCCTTACCATTCTGCGGAAAACTATATTAAAACGTTGATTGATAAAGGTTATAAAGTCGCCATTTGCGAACAAGTGGAAGATCCAAAAGAAGCAAAAGGCGTTGTTAAACGAGAAGTCGTACAAATCATCACACCGGGTACCGTCATGTCGGAATCGATGTTGAAGGAAGGAGAAAACAATTATCTTTGCAGCCTTTCCCATTTCCAAGACGGTTCCTTCGTCATTGCCTATAACGACTTGTCGACAGGGGAAAACCGGGTCGCATTGATTGAAGACGATTGGGATGCGGTACTCCATGAATTGTACAACCAACCGATCCGGGAAATCGTCATCTCATCCACTTTGGAAGAAAAATTACAACAAGAGTTGAAGGAAAAACTGCAAGTGACGCTTTCATACCAAGATGAAGTCACGTTTGACGCCGAGTACCGGAAGCTTACCGAAAACTTGAATGATGAACGTTTGTTGCAAGCATTCAGCCGGCTGCTCAATTATATCCAACGGACACAAATGCGTTCTTTGGAGCATTTGAAGCAAGCGACCGTCATCGAATTGAAAAACCATTTGACATTGGACATGTTTTCCAAACGCAATTTGGAATTGACGGAAACGATTATCAAAAAAGGAAAACGTGGAAGTTTGCTCTGGGTGCTGGATCAAACGGTGACGGCCATGGGCTCGCGGATGTTGAAAAAGTGGCTTGAACGTCCTTTGCTGAACAAAACGGCAATTGAAGAACGCTTGAATATCGTCGACGCATTCTACCAAGGGTTCATGGAAAGGGAAATGTTAAGGGAAGCGTTAAAATCGGTTTATGATATGGAACGGCTCGCTGCGAGAGTCGCATACGGAAATGTGAATGCGAGGGATCTCATCCAATTGAAACAATCCCTTGCCAATATTCCGGAAATCAAGCAAATATTACAGCAATTTTCTCAAAAAGAAATGAAAGACTTGGCAGACAAGCTCGTTTATCCGGAAAAAATCGTCGATTTGCTAGAGAGAAGCATTATCGATGATCCGCCTGCGTCGATTACAGAAGGCGGAATCATCAAGGACGGTTACGATAAGAAACTAGATGAATACCGGGATGCTTCCCGTAATGGAAAAAAATGGATAGCCGAGCTAGAACAAAAAGAAAGGGAAATCACAAACATCAAATCATTGAAAGTCGGTTTCAACCGCGTATTTGGCTACTATATCGAGGTGACGAAACCAAATCTTCATTTGTTGCCTGAAGGCCGATATGAAAGAAAGCAAACTCTTACGAATGCCGAGCGTTTCATCACTCCCGAGTTGAAGGAAAAAGAAACGCTGATTTTGGAAGCGGAAGAAAAAAGCATCGAATTGGAACATGAGCTTTTTCTCGAAGTCCGTGATGAATTGAAAAAACATATTCCTTTATTCCAACAACTTGCCGAACATATTAGCAAGATTGACGTTTTACAAGCTTTTGCCACAGTGAGTGAAGCGAATAATTATACGAGACCGACATTCAGTCAGGACAAACTGACAATCAAAAATGGGCGCCACCCGGTTGTTGAACAAGTGATGACCGATGGTACCTTTGTGCCGAATGATGTCCATTTGGATGATGAAACTTCGATTTTATTGATTACCGGACCGAACATGTCAGGGAAAAGCACGTACATGCGCCAACTGGCATTAACTGTCATTATGGCCCAAATCGGATGTTTTGTCCCTTGTGAAGAGGCGGAACTGCTCATATTCGATCAAATTTTCACCCGTATCGGTGCAGCCGATGATTTAGTATCCGGTCAAAGCACGTTTATGGTGGAAATGCTGGAAACGAAAAACGCTCTTCAGAAAGCGACGGATCGCAGTTTGATTTTGTTGGATGAAATCGGAAGAGGAACGAGCACCTATGATGGGATGGCTCTGGCACAAGCAATCGTGGAATACATCCATCATAATATTGGGGCAAAAACATTATTTTCCACGCATTACCATGAACTGACGGCAATGGAGGAGGATTTGCCGCGATTGAAAAACATCCACGTGCGGGCGGAAGAATATGAAGGAAATGTCGTCTTTTTGCACCAAGTGAAAGAAGGTTCCGCCGATCGCAGTTATGGAATCCAAGTGGCTCAATTGGCAGGATTACCTGATGCACTGATAGAACGGGCAAAAACGATATTGGACGAGCTTGAAAAAGGCGATAAACCGGAACCAGTGACGGAAAAGATGGAAACCGGTCAACTGTCTTTTTTCATAGATGAAGTCCCAGCGGAAAAAGACCGCAAACTTTCGAAAATAGAACAACAAACGATTGATGAACTGAAAAACTTGAACTTGTTTGAAATGACTCCGATGGAAGCGATGAATGCACTGTATCAACTCCAAAAGAAATTGAAATGACCGAGTCAGGCAGAAAGAAGGGATGTTGTCATGAAAATCAAACAGATGCCGAGTGAACTTGCGAATAAAATTGCAGCAGGTGAAGTTGTCGAACGGCCTGCATCTGTTGTCAAGGAGTTGGTGGAAAACAGCATTGATGCAAACAGCAGTATGATTAAAGTCGAAATCGACGAAGCGGGAATCGAACGGATCAAAGTGACGGACAATGGGGAAGGGATGAGTGCTGCAGATAGTGAGCGGGCTTTTCTTCCCCATGCGACAAGTAAAATCAGGGATGAACATGATTTGTTCCATGTCGAGACCCTTGGTTTCCGTGGCGAAGCTTTGGCGAGTATCGCTGCTGTGAGCAAGTTGACGTTGAAAACATCGACAGGAGAAGAAGCGGGGAAGACTTTATATTTGGAAGGTGGAAAAATCCTTCGCCGGGAAAAGAGTGATGCAAGAAAAGGGACGGAAATAACCGTTGAGAACATTTTCTACAATACGCCGGCCCGCTTGAAATACATGAAAAGCTTACATACGGAGTTGGGGCATATTACCGACTTATTGAATCGGTTGGCATTATCTTATCCGGAGATCCGTTTTGAATTGGTCCACAATGGACGGACGATTTTCAAGACGACCGGAAGTGGCGAACTGTTGCAAGTGATTGCTCAAATTTACGGTGTCGCCACGGCAAAGAAAATGATTCCGATCCAATATGAAACATTGGATTACGAAATATCCGGATATGTCGCCAGGCCGGAAGTGACGCGAGCATCCCGGAATTATGTTACAACAATCATCAATGGACGTTATATAAGAAATTATCCGTTGACGAAAGCGGTCATCGATGGCTATCATACGTTGCTCCCAATCGGCCGATATCCACTCGTCGTATTGAAGATCGAAATGGATCCCGTGTTGGTCGATGTCAATGTACATCCGACAAAATTGGAAGTCCGTTTCAGCAAAGATAAAGCATTATATGAAGCGGTAAAAGAGACGATCCAAACAGCATTCCGGAAAGAAACGCTTATTCCTGAAATGGAATATAAAAAGAAGGAACATACTCGTCCTTCCATACAGGAGGCATTCACTTTCTCCAGTCCGGTGAATGAAACGACAGCAACTGAAGCACGCGTCGATCGGGAAACAGATATAGAACCAAAAGTAGATGAATCACCAGTTCCTGAAATCATCAAAGAAACTGAAAAAGCAGTTACTCCCGAATTGACCGAAACGGAACCGTTGGCAAAACAGGATGAGGAAGAAAACACAAACAAGCCACCTGCTGATAGAATCCCGCCGATCCACCCAATCGGCCAGCTTCATGGCACTTACATCCTTGGCCAGAACGATGAAGGTTTTTACATGATCGATCAACACGCGGCGCAAGAAAGGATCAAATATGAGTTTTATAAAGCCAAACTGGGGAAACCTAGTAATGACTCCCAACAGCTGTTGATTCCGTTGACCTTTGAATTCACCCATGAGGAATCTTTGTTCATCGAAGCGCATCAAGAAGATTTGGAGAAGATTGGCCTTCATTTTGAACCGTTTGGCCATCGCAGTTATATCATCCGCTCTTATCCAAGCTGGTTTCCGAAAGGCTTTGAAGAAGAAGTCATTCGGGATATCACTGAACAAATTATGAGGGATGAAAAAATCGATATCGAAAAAATCAGGGAAGAAGCGGCCATAATGATGGCTTGCAAACGCTCGATCAAAGCGAACCACTCGCTTACGGAACAGGAAATGTTCCGCTTGTTGGAAGATTTGCGAAAAACGACGGATCCATTTACTTGCCCGCATGGTCGACCGATCATCATCCACTTTTCCACTTATGAAATTGAAAAGATGTTCAAACGTGTCATGTAAGGTATAATTAAGATGAAGATGAGAAAACTGTTAAAAAATACGAGGTGAGAGCAATGGATAATCAACGATTAATCAACTTTCTGAATCAATTGTTATCGAACCAGTTCATCCTTTACGTGAAACTGCACCGTTATCACTGGTACATCAAAGGAAAGAATTTTTTCCGGCTCCATGAATATTTTGAAGAATTATATGAACGTACCTCGGAACAATTCGATGAAACAGCTGAACGGATTTTGATGATTGGCGGTAAACCGCTTGCTACGATGAGCATGTTTTTAAAACAAGGTACCTTGGAAGAAGCGAATGCGGATGATACGGAAGATGAAATGGTCGATCAGCTTATCAAAGATATCGATCAGGTCGCAAAGGAAATCCGCGAAACCGGAATCCCGCTTGCAGGTGAATTTGAAGATGAACCGACGACGGATATGCTCATCGAACAACTATCAGCATTTGAAAAAGATTTATGGATGCTGCGGAGTTTCCAAGAAGACGAATGATTTTTGAGGTAATTCGATGAAAAAGAGAATCATAGTGATCGTCGGACCGACCGCTGTTGGGAAAACATCACTCAGTATTTCACTTGCGAGAAGGTTGGATGGGGAAATCATCAGTGGCGATTCCATGCAAGTGTATCGGGGGATGGATATCGGAACAGCTAAAATCCGCCCGGAAGAAATGGACGGGATCCCCCACCATCTCATCGATATAAGGAATCCGGATGAAACCTACTCCGCAGCGGAATTCAAGCGAGATGTCAATGAAAAAGTCACGGAAATCACAGAAAAAAACCGCATACCGATCCTTGTGGGCGGCAGCGGTTTATACATACAAGCAGCTTTGTACGACTACAATTTTTCCGATATACCGCGGGATGAAAAATGGACGGAAAAACTGATGAAAGAGGCTCGTGAAGATGGGATTGACCGAATTTACCGCAAGCTGAAGGAAGTGGATCCGGAACAGGCGGAGAAAATCCATCCAAACAACCATCGCCGGATCATCCGTGCGTTGGAAATCTATGAAGCCACCGGAAAAACGAAAACAGAATGGGAAAAAGAACAAAAACGTGAGTCTCCTTACGATCCATTGATTATCGGTTTGACGATGGAAAGGGAAAAGCTGTATGAACAAATCAATCGCCGGGTCGATCAAATGATGGAAAATGGTTTGTTGGAAGAAGTGGAGACATTATATCGCCAAGGTTTTGAAAACACTCAAGCTATGAAAGCGATCGGTTACAAGGAATTCATCCCTTATCTTGACGGAGAAATAACGTTGGAAGATGCAATCGAAACGTTGAAACGGAATTCCCGCCGTTTCGCCAAAAGACAATATACATGGTTCCGGAATAAGTTGCCTGTGACTTGGTATTTGATTAATCCGGAAGAAAAAGATGAAAAGTTCCTCCAAATTATAAATAATGTAGCAGGAATATTGAATTTGGAGTAGAATTAAGTATATAGATAGAAAAAGGGAGGAAGTATCATGGCACAGAATGTCAACATTCAAGAACATTTTTTGAATCAATTGAGGAAAAATCATATTTCGGTGACTGTTTTCCTGACGAACGGGTTTCAACTAAGGGGGATCATAAAAGCTTTTGATAACTTTACGGTATTGCTCGAAACCGATGGAAAACAACAGTTGATTTTCAAACATGCCATTTCAACTTTTGCACCTGTAAAAAACGTCGATTTGGAAAACGAGTAAACAAACGGATGCGACACTTTGCATCCGTTTTCTAATGGTCAAACTTCCCTCGCTCCGTCTTTGGGCGTTTGTCACGAAATGGAAAGAAATACGTATACTGACATGACGAAGGAGTGAGGGTATGGAAAGCGCAATAAAAATGGAACGGAATGGCAGAATCAATATTATATTGCAAGAGCTTCCCAATCAATCGGAGAGGGAAAATAAGTTCCGATACAATAAACAATTTGCCTTGATCGATGATCTGTTCTCTTCATTTGTCGGAATTGAAACGATCAAAAAAACGGTGAAGCAGATTTACGCGACGGTTTATATCAATGAAAAAAGAAAAGAACTTGGGATGATTTCCAATCCACAAGTGTTGCATATGCTTTTCAGCGGTAATCCAGGTACCGGCAAAACGACGGTCGCAAGAAAACTGGCGGAAGTCTATTTCGAGCTTGGAATCCTTTCCAAAGGGCACTTTATTGAGGCGGAACGGGCCGATTTGGTCGGAGAATATATCGGGCAGACGGCACAAAAGACGAGAGAGCTTATTGAGAAAGCAAAAGGTGGTATACTAT
Source organism: uncultured Oceanobacillus sp. (assembly GCA_938004015.1). Taxonomy (GTDB): domain Bacteria; phylum Bacillota; class Bacilli; order Bacillales; family Amphibacillaceae; genus Oceanobacillus. The sequence continues at coordinate 16,620 of CALKWU010000240.1, read as the reverse complement.
TTGTAGATGAGGCATATTCCTTGGCCCGTGGGGGGAAAAAGGATTTCGGCAAAGAAGCGATTGACACGCTCGTAAAACATATGGAGGATGACCATGATGACTTCATCTTGATACTGGCGGGTTATCCTTTCGAAATGCGCCAATTCCTGTCCATCAATCCAGGTCTTGAATCCCGCTTCCCGTTCATTCTTGATTTTCCTGACTATTCATTGGATGAGTTGATGGAAATTGCGAATAGAATGGTTCTTGCCCGGGAATATCGTTTGTCGAAAGAAGCGGAAATGAAAATCAGGAATCACCTATATACGGAATTAGGGAAAAAACATGTGAATTTTTCCAATGCGCGTACCGTGAGGAATTTGATTGAGGATGCGATTAGGAAGCAAGCTTATCGTCTTGTTTCAACTGAAAGTTATGATCCGGAACAATTGCTTGAATTGACAGCGGAAGACATTCCGTTGGAAAAATTCTGATTGATAAAGCGAGGTATTCTATGGTTGAAGAAAAAATACTCATCGTCGCGGTGAGGAAACCGGAGCAGAAGTTGGAACGATTCCAATCTTCTTTGGATGAATTGGTGTCTTTAAGCTATACCGCCGGAGGAAGAGTGGAAGGAATCGTCACGCAAAACCGGAATGAAATCCATCCGGCGACATATATCGGTGAAGGAAAACTGGAAGAAATAAAAAATGAAGTCGAAGCAAAAGGAATCGATCTCGTCATTTCAAATGATGAATTGTCGAGCGGACAATTGCGGAATTTGAACAATTATTTAGGTGTTCCGATCATCGACCGCAGCCAGCTCATTTTGGATATTTTCGCCCAACGTGCCCGGACGAAGGAAGGGAAACTTCAAGTGGAACTCGCCCAACTGGAATATCTATTGCCACGTCTTCGGGGGCAAGGAATCATGTTATCCCGACTTGGTGGAGGAATAGGCACAAGAGGCCCAGGAGAAACAAAACTGGAAACGGACCGTCGTCATATCCAGCGGCGGATCGTCGACATCAAACGGCGCTTGGAAACCGTAGTGAAACAACGGGAACAATACCGGAAACGGAGAAAAGAAAATGCCATCTTCCAAATTGCGATTGTCGGCTATACAAACGCTGGGAAATCGACGTTGTTCAATCGGTTGACGGATAGTGATTCGTTGGAAGAAGATAAACTGTTTGCGACACTCGATCCATTGACACGGCGAATTGTCTTGCCGTCAGGATTTAAAGCGCTCATCACGGATACGGTCGGCTTTTTGCAAGATTTGCCGACTTCACTCATTGCGGCTTTCCGTTCTACATTAGAGGAAGTGACGGAAGCTGATTTTTTGTTGCATGTCATCGACGCGTCCCATCCGGATTATGAGAAACAAATCGAAACGGTGGAACAATTGTTGAAAGAGCTCGATGCATCCCATTTGCCGAAACTTTACATCTATAACAAAAAAGATCAGCTAAAAAAAGATTTCCTTCCGCTCCACCACCCGAACTTGCTCGTTTCTGCATATGAAGAAGTGGATATCGAACGGATTTTAGTTAAAATAGAAGAAATCCTCATGGAAAATTGGTATCCTTTCCATGTAATGCTCGAAGCGGATCAAGGAAGGGTCATGAAACAATTGGAGCAAGAAGCGATTTTAACCGAAAAACGTTTCGCTGAGAATGAAAATCGTTATCTTTTTAAAGGATTTATCCGGAATAACGATACTTTGAACAAGATTTTAAAGGAGTAATTGGAAAACATGCTTAAACATTTGGTGGAACAGACAGAACAAGATATCAAACCATTAAAAGATAAAGTGGACAAAATCGTGGAAAACAATCAACAAAGGGTATTGGATGCTTTCATTGAAAATCGTGTCAGTGACAGCCATTTCAATCCGACGACTGGTTATGGTTATGATGACATCGGCAGAGATGCGTTAGAAGCGGTTTATCGGGATGTTTTCGGAGCAGAGGATGCGTTAGTACGTCCGCAAATCGTCTCCGGAACCCATGCCATCGCGACAGCGCTGTTCGGTGTGTTGCGGCCTGGAGATGAGCTAATGTATATTACCGGAAAACCATATGATACGTTGGAAGAAGTGATTGGAAAACGCGGGAATACTCCAGGCTCGATGAAAGAACACAACATTTCTTACCAAGAAATCGATTTGTTGGAAGATGGAAGTGTGGATTTTTCCGGAATCAGTAAGGCGTTGACGGACAAAACTAAAGTAATCGGTATCCAACGGTCCAAAGGATATGATCACCGACCATCCTTTACGGTCGCTGAGATTAAGGAAATGGTTGATTTTGTCAAAGAAAACAAACAAGATGTCATCGTATTTGTCGACAATTGTTACGGTGAATTTGTGGAAGAATTGGAACCGACCCATGTCGGCGTGGACTTGATGGCTGGTTCTTTGATAAAAAACCCCGGAGGAGGAATTGTCCGTTCCGGTGGATACATAGTAGGGAGAGAAGATTTAGTCTATCAATGTGCGAATCGCTTGACCGCACCGGGATTGGGGAAAGAAAGTGGAGCAAGTTTAGATATGCTCCTTGAACTTTTCCAAGGTTTTTTCCTTGCTCCTCATGTCGTTGGAGAAGCATTAAAGGGTGCGATTTTCACTTCCAGATTTTTAGAGTTGGCCGGTTTCGAGACTACTCCTGATTATCAGAGCATCCGCACTGACTTGATCCAATCGGTCAATTTTGATACTGCGGAGCAAATGATTGCATTTTGTCAAGCTATCCAAGAGAATTCTCCCGTCAATTCCTTTGTCACTCCGTATCCGAGTGAAATGCCGGGCTATGATGATGAAGTCATCATGGCGGGTGGGACGTTCATCCAAGGGTCAAGTATTGAACTTTCCGCCGATGGGCCGATCCGTGAACCATTCACGGCTTATATCCAAGGTGGACTCACGTACTCCCACGTGAAAATTGCTTTGACAAGAGCCGTTTCGAAATTAGTGGAAAAAGGCCATCTCACAGTCGAGTTGAATTAATGCATTTAAAAACAAAAACATCTGATCGTCAGCATTCTACATGCAACGATCAGATGTTTTTTTATTGGATATTCCGATACAAGCCAATCACTTTTCCTAAAATGCTGACATTATCGTAATATAACGGTTCCATTGTCGCGTTTTCCGGTTGTAAGCGGATTTTATTTTCTTCTTTAAAGAAGCGCTTCACGGTCGCCTCATCATCTTCCGTCATGGCAACGACGATGTCACCGTTGTTCGCTGTGTTTTGTTGTTTGACGACAACCATATCACCATCGTAAATTCCCGCTTCTATCATACTTTCCCCTTCAATGACGAGGACGAACAAATTGTCATCCGGGCTCGTATGAGAACTCGGAATCGGAATATATTCTTCTATATTTTCAACAGCCGTGATGGGGACACCTGCAGTCACTTTACCGATGAGCGGTGCGTAACGTGCTTTATCTTTCGGGATATTTTCCTCCAAGTCTTGATCCAATATTTCAATTGCCCGTGGTTTTGTCGGATCTCTTCTAATATATCCTTTCGTTTCCAACCGTTCCAAATGACCGTGCACGGTCGAACTGGAAGCAAGACCGACCGCCGCTGCAATTTCCCGGACGGAAGGTGGATAACCTTTGTCATTGACTTCTTCTTTTATGAAATCGAGAATCATTTGTTGTCGTTTTGATAGTTTTGTCATCTATTAAACACCTCGCACATAGGATTTATTAACAATAGTTTATCATTTTACATAGTGAGATGCAAACATTCGTTCGAAAAAACTATTGACAAAGATCATTCGTTCGTGCGATAATATGTTCGGGGGAACAAAAGTTCGTAATTAGGAGGAATGGAGATGTTCAGTAAATTTTTCGCTAAATTTTCCATGGAAGATGTGTTTTTTGTCGTTCTTTTCGCATTAACATTAGTGTTTTTATATTTTTCCTTCATCATAAGTGTTTGATGGATCATCGAAACTCATCGTTTGGACAAGCTGGAATGCTTGTCTTTTTTTGTCGTATCTTATATAACTGATTTGGGAAAACGTTGTTGAATCATCATTTGCAACGAGAAGAGATGTCATGTTCCATTGTTTAACATTCGGCAAAAAGGGAACTAATAATTTCTAGACGAACGGTTAAAGAGAACTTACCATCTCTGAAAACAAATATCAGTCAAAGGAGCTCAGTCACAAAAATGATATCGAAGGAAAAATTGAATCGAATTAATGAATTGGCGAAAAAAGCGAAACAAACTGGTCTCACTCAAGAAGAAAAAGCCGAACAAAAACAGTTGCGCGAAGAATATTTGCAAAATATCCGCGGATCATTCAAAAATCAATTGAAAAATTTGAAAGTGATCGATCCGCTCGGCAATGATGTGACGCCTCAAAAATTGAAAGATATGCAAAAAAGAAATAAAAGTCATTAATTTGTTTATTCATTCGCCCTAATTCGCTTGTGAAGTTTGCACATCCGTTATAGAATAGATGTAGATATGATTTGGAAGAAAGAAAGGAGAATTACATGTCAAATATTGAACAATTGTCAATCAACACGATCCGCACATTGTCCATTGATGCCATTGAAAAAGCAAACTCCGGGCATCCGGGATTACCGATGGGTGCTGCTCCGATGGCCTATGTTTTATGGACTGATTTCATGAACCATAACCCGAAAAATTCAAAATGGTTCAACAGAGATCGTTTCATTTTATCTGCAGGTCACGGTTCCATGCTCCTGTACAGTTTGTTGCATCTTTCCGGTTATGATGTCACGATGGATGACATCAAAAACTTCCGTCAATGGAAGTCCCGTACACCTGGGCATCCGGAAGTGCTCGACACAGACGGTGTGGAAGCGACAACCGGTCCTTTAGGTCAAGGTATTGCAATGGCGGTAGGTATGGCAATGGCAGAAAGGCATCTTGCCGCAAAATTCAATAAAGACGATCTTGATATCATCGACCATTACACATATGCACTCGTCAGTGATGGAGACTTGATGGAAGGGATTTCCCATGAAGCAGCTTCTCTTGCAGGCCATCTTGGCTTAGGAAAACTCATCGCCTTGTATGACTCTAATGATATTTCTTTGGATGGCGATTTGAATAAAGCTTTCTCCGAGAATACGGAACAACGGTTCAAGGCTTACGGTTGGCAAGTGCTTCGTGTAGAAGATGGAAATGACATTGAAGCGATCCGTGCAGCTGTAAAAGAAGCGAAAGAGAACTCGGAACAACCGACGTTGATTGAAGTCAAAACAATCATCGGTTATGGTTCACCGAATAAATCCGATTCAGCTGCATCCCATGGTGCACCGTTAGGGAAAGATGAAGTCCAACTCACAAAAGAGTTCTATAAATGGCCACATGAAGAATTCCATGTACCGGAAGAAGTTTATAAAGACTTCAAAGAAAAAATCCAAGTGAACGGACAAAAATCAGAAGAAGCTTGGAATGAGAAGTTCGCTCAATACAAAGAAAAATATCCAGAAGAAGCAAATCTTCTCGAACAAGCGATCAACGGTGAGCTTGAAATCGATTGGGATGAAGTCCTACCGGTATATGAAGAAGGAAGCTCCCTGGCTACTCGTGCCTCTTCCGGTGAAGTCTTGAATGCCATCGCAAAAGCGGTACCGGTATTATTTGGTGGAAGTGCAGACTTGGCTGGTTCCAATAAAACATTGATGGAAGGCGAAGCGGACTTCTCGAAAGATCGTTATGACGGACGCAACATTTGGTTTGGCGTACGGGAACATGCCATGGGTGCTGCCTTGAACGGAATGGCGCTTCATGGCGGGTTGAAAGTATATGGCGGAACTTTTTTCGTGTTCAGCGATTATTTACGCCCGTCCATCCGTTTGGCATCCATCATGAAGACACCAGTGACATACGTATTCACCCATGATTCCATTGCTGTCGGTGAAGACGGTCCGACCCATGAACCGGTTGAACATTTGGCTTCTTTACGGGCAATGCCAGGCTTATCGTTGATCCGTCCGGCCGACGCGAATGAAACTGCAGCTGCATGGCGTCTGGCAATTGAATCAAAGGACAAGCCTACTGCACTCGTATTGACTAGACAAAATTTGCCGACTCTTCCAGGCACGGATCAAAAAGCATATGATGGTGTTCAGAAAGGCGCTTATGTCGTCAGTGAAGCTGAAAAAGAAACACCGGATGCCATCTTGATTGCAACCGGTTCAGAAGTGAGCCTCGCAGTCGAAGCACAAAAAGCTTTGAAAGAAAAAGGAATCGATGTTTCTGTCGTCAGCATGCCTTCCTGGGACCGTTTCAACGAACAAGATGAAGCTTACAAGGAAAGCGTGTTGCCGAAGTCTGTGAAAAAACGCTTAGCGATTGAAATGGGTGCATCTTTGGGCTGGGAGCGTTACACGGGCGATGAAGGTGATATTCTTGCCATCGATCGCTTCGGTGCCTCCGCTCCAGGAGAAAAAATAGTCGCCGAGTACGGTTTCACAGTAGAAAACGTCGTCGACCGCACTGAAAAACTAGTAAACGGTTAATAGAATCCATAAAATCGGATGGTTCAAACATGGAATAAGGAACCATCCGGATTTTCGACAATATTAGAAGTTCATCTTTACCAGAAATTGACAGTATTTGCATAAAAGAATACGTATAATGGGACGAAAAGGAGTGGGTTCCATGTATACGTATTCTATTTTTTCTATCAAACCGAAAGTAGCCGTCCATTATCTCTATAAAACAGGAATCATCTTCCGCTTTTTACAAGAATTCAGTGAAAACCCGACGGACGAGCATTTGGAGTTGCAGTACAATTACGTCATTGAACCGCTGTCCCTCTCTTTTATAGAAAAGAAAGTTCAAAAGATCGATGGTAACATATCAATCGAAAAACATAAGCAATCCATGAAAATCGATTGGGAAGGCAAAATTTTAAAAATCCACAAGAAAAGGCGTCATTTGGAAATTCATTGTTCGACGGTCAGTGAAATGGAAGAATTCTTTTTCCCGGCACTTCGAAAATGCGATAAATTCTTCTTCGTTACAAGCAGCCAATTGAACGATTATGGTTGGTTATCGATCAAAAACAACCGAGCAGGGGACAAACAGATGTTGTACACCTACCGATAATTGTTATATACTTGATAGAGATAGTCACGAAGGAGGAAAGACATACATGAGCACAATTTGGGTAGTCTTGATTGCTATTGCAGCTTTGCTAGCTGGTGTTGCTCTTGGTTTTTTCATTGCAAGAAGATATATGATGAATTATTTGAAAAAGAATCCACCAATCAATGAGCAAATGCTACGTACGTTGATGATGCAAATGGGCCAAAAGCCATCACAAAAGAAAATCAACCAAATGATGCGTGCCATGCAAAATCAAATGGAGAAGCAATAGTCATAAGACAATCAATGGAAAGCAAAAACCACTTTTTCTGTTACGATATAAACAGAAGGAAGTGGTTTTTTATAATCTATCATGATCGTACATGTTCGATGATCAATTGAGCTAATATCAATAAATTAACGATTCGCAACATATTTTTGACGAAAGAAGTTTTCATTACTTGAAAAAGAGCTGAAAGTGTTGGAAACTTTATTTGTAGCGACGGCGGAATGGATAGGAACGCCCATCAGTAACATCATCGGTAAACTAATTAATCCACCACCAGCAAGGGTGCCTAGTGTGGTGGCAAATATGCCAATAACAATAATGAAAATGTAATCCATGTCCATCACCCGACTTAAGTATAACTACTTACAACGATAAAAATAATACTAATTAACGATAAAATGCAATAACTTTTACTTATAATCAATTGGAGAAAGGGTATATGGCAATGAAAATGGATGAAAATGATTTTAAAATACTCCCAAAAAATTTTTTTCAACAACCTACGCTAGCTCTTGCCAAAAGCCTTCTCGGAAAGATGCTGGTCCATGAAACTGAAGAAGGAGTTTCTTCTGCAATCATTGTGGAAACGGAAGCATATCTCGGTCTAACGGACCGGGCGGCACATAGTTATGGAAATCGAAGGACGAAACGGACAGAGATCATGTATCATGATGCCGGTCTCGTTTACACGTATCAGATGCATACGCATTGTCTCCTCAATATCGTGAGTGCTGGAATCGACGAACCCGAAGCCGTCTTAATCCGTGCGGCCGAACCGTATTCAGGAATAGAACTCATGTTGAAAAGACGTCCGGTTAAAGATATGAAAAATCTTACGAGCGGGCCCGGGAAGTTGACAAAAGCCATGGGGATCACAATGGAAGCTTACGGACACCCGATCGATCAACGCCCCCTGTTCATTGCGGAAGGCGTCCAAGTGGACGACATAAAAACAGGCCCTCGGATCGGGATTCCGAATACTGGAGAAGCCCGCGATTATCCTTACCGGTTTTGGATTGCCGATAATCCATTTGTATCCCGATGAAGCTGAGCTGTTTTAACGACTTCACAATGGATTTTGCGCTATACTGAATGTTGAATGATTAACGACGAAAAGTGTCGGCTATTTGTCAAAATCTAACAGAGACCAATACCTAATTTCTGATAAAATGGATGTACATATGTATATAGGGGGATAAGCATGGCCGAATTAAATATCTTTCTGGCTTTTGGAGCTGGTTTTCTTTCTTTTGTTTCACCATGTGTATTACCGGTCTATCCTGTGTTTCTCTCTTACATTACCGGTATGAGTGTCAGTGAAATGAAAGATGATAATAAAAAATTCAATCGGAATGCATTGCTGCATACGATATTTTTCTTGATTGGATTTTCCAGTATATTTATTGCCATCGGTTTTTCAACTTCAGCAATTTCACAATTTTTATTGTCATACCAAGATATTATCAGACAGGTCGGTGCCATTTTGATCATATTCTTCGGGCTTGTCATCGTTGGCGTATTGAATTTTGAATTTTTGATGAAAAATCGGCAAATCCAATTCAAAAACCGCCCATCCGGATATTTTGGAACGTTTCTCATCGGACTTGCCTTTTCACTTGGCTGGACGCCATGTACCGGTCCGATTCTGATGGCCGTCATTATGCTTGCGGCAACCAATCCGGAGCTGGGGATGGTCATGATGATTGCTTATATTTTAGGATTCTCCATTCCATTCTTAGTCATGGCATTCTTCATCGGCAGAATGAACTGGATTCGGAAACATAGTAGCACGATCGTGAAAGTCGGCGGTTATGTGATGGTGTTTTTCGGAGTCGCTTTATTCTTTGATTGGATGACCGATATTACTGCATACTTGGCGAACTTTTTCAATTTCTCAGGATTTTGAATGGTTTAAATCGCCTGGATTATGACCACTGCCCCAGCGTGCAAGTCATGGTATAATAAAGCACATAACAAGTTTTGAAAGAGTGATCAAAATGTTTTGGGGCGTACTAACGACGATTGTTGCAATCATGATGGGAGTCATCATGATATTCGTGCGTATGAAAATGGGGAAAAAGCCGACATCGATGAAAAGAATCATTCTGCCTCCGCTGTTTATGAGTACGGGAGCATTGATGTTCGTATTTCCCATTTTTCGAATCAGTTGGTATCAAGTTTTCGAATCATTCATCATCGGCATGGTGTTCTCCATATTTCTCATCAAATCATCCAAATTTGAAATCCGAGATGGAGAAATCTATTTGAATCCATCGAAAGCATTCCCTTTCATTTTATTGGGCTTGCTAGTCATACGGATTATTCTCAAAGTGATTGTCAGTGGACATATTACACTAGGTGAGACAGGAGGAGTATTTTTCATCCTCGCTTTCGGGATGATTTCAACTTGGCGTATCGCCATGCTGTATCAATATGTACAACTGAAAAAATCGTTGGAATTAAAAAAGCACCTTGCTTGAAGGTGCTTTTCTTTGGATTTATGCGGCATCATCTTTTATAGCTTTCTTGCCAATTTTCTCGGTAGTCTTTCCTCGATAGTTCGAATAAATGCTCGTAAGGTGCGACTTCAATTCCTTTTTCGTTCAATTTTTTCCTCAAAAACCGATGATCCCGTTTTGGGGTTGCTATGATGTAGCCTTCGATCAGCGTCTCTTGAGAAATGGTCTCTTCATTCTTTTCCAAGGCCAATTCGCCGATTTTACTTGCGATTTTCTGTCTTGCCACATCACGGAACAGTTCCGGAACTGGTGAAACGAGCTCTTCCAATAATTCCTTTTCTTCTTCAGCCCACATATGTTTTGTTTTTTCCACATAATATTCTTCCCAGTCGAGAATCGACTTTCCGTCTTCTTTCGGCAAACTTTTCAAGAACTTACGGAACATGAAGTATCCACCGATTCCCATAATTGTTATAAGGAAAAATCCCCAAAGGACAACTATTATACTCATTTAATCCACCTTTTCTCTATTTTCAAGACATATAAAACAAATTAGAACATTTTGCGATCGTTTCATTTATTTTTACAAATGTTTATAGTAAGATATAACATATACTGATTCTATTATAAGAATAATAGTTGACTGTAACAAGTTTAATAATTTTCCGGAGACAGCATAGAATAATAATGGAATGATAAATCGCCTGCAACGCATTCAATTATGTGGACTAAGGGGAGAAGTGGATGAAGATTGGGGAACTCTATTCACCGGATCAGAACAATAGGGTTATATTATTCAACGATGTCTCTAGATTGCCGGCAAAAGTGCTCGACTCTATGGCGGAACAGTTTAACGACGTTTTTGTAGTTTGGAATCATAGAGGAATCATTTGTTTTGCCAGCCTTTCCGTGAAAAGATTGCTTGGTTACAGTAAAGAAGAATTGTTGGGCAAACCTTGGTATGAATACATACAAGGGAAAAGGGTGCCTGATTTGGACATTGTTGTCAGCAAGGAAATGAACAAGAGTTTACAGCTTGAACTGTTTGATAAAAACAATGAACCAGTGTATGTGGAAATGATAGTGACGAAGGTGGACGATGGGATATCAGGTGGAGAATTTTTCATTTGTACACTGAAAGACATGACCGTTAATAAGAAGGCGGAAGAAATGATGAAGCAAGCTGAAAAAATGTCGATAATCGGTGAACTGACAGCAAGCATTGCCCATGAAATAAGAAATCCATTGACAGCCATCAAAGGATTTTTACAACTCCTGCAAGCAGGCATCAATCACAAAGATGAATATTATCGGATTATGGGGGACGAAATCGAAAAGATTGAAGCGATCACTTCCGAGTTGCTATCCGTGGCAAAACCATCAAACAAAAAGAGAAAATACGTCAATATTGGGGATCTTATCCATGATGTCGTCGTATTGCTTCAATCACAAGCCAAATTGAAAAATATCACGATAACCGTGGAAAAACCAATTACCGAAAAGATATATTGCGACAGCTCGCAAATAAAACAAGTGCTGATCAATCTCATTAAGAATGCCATTGAAGCGATGGATGAGCCGGGGGAAATCACGTTAACCGTCGCTTCAAATGAAGAATATACGATAATCGACGTAAAGGATGAAGGAATCGGTGTTCCTCAAGAAATGATCGATCGATTGGACCAAGCATTTTTTACAACGAAAGAAGGCGGTACCGGTTTAGGATTGAATATCACGAAAGAGATCTTGAAGAAACACGGTGGATTTTTAAAAGTCATGAGAAATGAAACGAAAGGGAGCACATTTCAACTCTACTTTCCGAAGATCAATGATGGACTATAATCTTATAGTCCATTTTTTCTATGTATAAGTAAAACTTATCGGATTACATAAAAAAATAATATAGCAAATTATTGGTGGATGATTTGTTTTATCATTGACAATCCGATAATATAATAAGTGGATGTCTAGCATTCTTTCATATGTGTTGAGATGTGTGAAGCAATTTTTGAGAATTGAAGATTGCGAGCAACCTAGAAAGGAGTAGTAAGTAATGTCCAATGATGAATTCAAAGCAAGAAAGCAGTTTGAACTGAACGGCAAAACTTACAATTACTATGATTTGAAAGCCCTTGAAGAACAAGGTTTGGGCACGATCAATCGCTTGCCGTATTCCATTCGGGTTCTTTTGGAATCCGTGCTGCGTCAACATGATGATCATCAAATCAAAGACGAACATGTAAAAGCCCTTGCAAAATGGGGCAAAGAGGAGGCAAAAGGTGTAGACGTACCTTTTAAGCCATCCCGTGTGATTTTGCAAGACTTCACCGGTGTTCCTGCGGTGGTTGACCTTGCATCTTTAAGAAAAGCGTTGGTTGATTTGGGTGGAAAACCAGAAGACATCAACCCGGAAGTGCCGGTGGATCTCGTCATCGACCACTCGGTGCAAGTCGACCAATACGGTACAGCAAACGCTTTACAAGTGAATATGGATATTGAATTTGAAAGAAACAAAGAACGTTATGAATTTTTGAATTGGGCTCAAAAAGCTTTTGACAATTACCGTGCTGTTCCACCGGCAACAGGTATTGTCCACCAAGTGAACTTGGAGTATATCGCAAGTGTTGTCCACGCATTGGAAAATGAAAATGGGGAGTACGAAGCATTCCCAGACACACTTGTCGGTACCGACTCCCATACGACGATGATCAACGGTTTAGGTGTCCTTGGATGGGGTGTTGGCGGTATTGAAGCGGAAGCAGGAATGCTCGGACAGCCATCTTACTTCCCGGCACCAGAAGTGATCGGTGTGAAATTCGTCGGAGAATTCCCGAACGGTGCAACAGCAACAGACTTGGCATTGAAAGTCACACAGGTGTTGCGGGATAAAAATGTTGTCGGTAAGTTCGTTGAATATTTCGGTCCAGGGTTGAAGGATATGCCGCTTGCAGACCGGGCGACGATTTCCAATATGGCGCCTGAATATGGTGCTACTTGCGGATTCTTCCCAATCGATGATGAAACATTGAACTACTTGCATTTGACTGGCCGTAGCCAAGAACAAATCGACCTTGTGGAAAAATACGCAAAAGAAAACAAACTATGGTATGACCCGGAACAAGGAGATCCAGAATACACAGACGTTGTCATCATCGATTTGTCTGAGTTGGAACCAAACCTTTCTGGTCCAAAGCGTCCACAAGATTTGATCACGCTGTCCAATATGCAAAAAGAATTCAAAAAGGCAATCACCGCTCCAGAAGGGAACCAAGGATTCGGTAAAGATGAATCTGAATTTGATAAGGAAGTGACGGTCACTCATGAGAGTGGAAATAAATCCGTCTTGCGTACAGGTTCACTTGCCATTGCTGCAATCACATCTTGTACGAACACTTCCAACCCGCATGTCATGATCGGTGCAGGGTTAGTTGCGAAAAATGCGGTGGAAAAAGGCTTGAAAGTGCCGGAACATGTCAAAACATCGTTAGCTCCAGGTTCCAAAGTTGTTACACGCTACTTGGAAGATGCGGGCTTGCAAAAGTATCTTGATGAATTAGGATTCAACCTAGTCGGTTATGGATGTACAACATGTATCGGTAACTCCGGACCGTTGAAGCCGGAAATCGAAAAAGCGATCGTCGACAATGACTTGATTGCTGCATCTGTATTGTCCGGTAACCGTAACTTTGAAGGACGGATCCATCCATTAGTGAAAGCGAACTACTTGGCGTCACCACCATTGGTCGTCGCTTATGCGCTTGCGGGTACAGTGGACATCAACTTGAAAACCGACCCACTTGGAACCGATAAAGATGGAAATCCGGTTTACATGGATGATATTTGGCCGTCCCTTGAAGAAATCAATGAACAAGTGAAGAAAGTCGTTACACCGGAAATCTTCCGGAAAGAGTATGAAGATATTTTTGATTCCAACGAAAAATGGAATGAAATCAAAACGACTGATGAGCCTCTGTTCGAATGGGATGAAGATTCCACGTACATCCAAAATCCGCCGTTCTTTGAAGGGTTATCCAAAGAGGCCGGCAAAGTTGAACCATTGAAAAATTTACGAGCCATCGGTTATTTCGGCGATTCCGTGACAACAGACCATATTTCACCTGCAGGAGCCATCGCAAAAGATATGCCTGCCGGTAAGTACTTGCAGGAAAAAGGTGTATCACCTCGGAATTTCAACTCTTATGGATCCCGTCGTGGTAACCACGAGGTCATGATGCGTGGAACATTTGCGAACATCCGCATCCGAAATAAATTGGCTCCAGGTACAGAAGGTGGCTACACAACTTACTGGCCGACTGGTGAAGTCATGCCGATTTATGATGCGGCAATGAAATACAAAGAAGATGACACCGGCTTAGTCGTCATCGCCGGAAAAGACTACGGTATGGGCTCCAGCCGTGACTGGGCGGCAAAAGGAACAAACCTACTAGGCATTAAGACTGTCATCGCTGAAAGTTATGAGCGGATCCACCGTTCCAACTTGGTTATGATGGGAGTGTTGCCACTACAGTTTGAAGAAGGGCAAAGTGCGGAAAAATTAGGCTTGACAGGAAAAGAGACTTTCCACGTCGAAATCGACGAAAATGTACAACCAAACAGCCTTGTAAAAGTCACAGCTGAAGCGGAAAATGGAAAAGTAACTGAATTCACTGCCATCGCCCGTTTCGATAGCCCGGTGGAAATCGACTACTACCGTCATGGCGGTATCTTACAAATGGTACTTCGCGAAAAATTGGCGTAACTTGACTTGAAAAAAGCCGTTAAGCTTTATGAAGCTTAGCGGCTTTTTAATGACTAATTTCCGAACAATGATTCCAAAGCCTTTACTTCTTCGGCTGAAATTCTTACTATTAAAGTAGACTGCATGCGGATTGTTCTATATCCATCGTAATAATTATATTTATCAATAGTTGTCGGGGGAGATTTTGTGAAACGAATGATTTTTGGCATTGCCATTCTCGTCATTTTAATTGGAATCATGATTGGAAATATCGTTATGGATAATCGGGCGGAAGAAGATGAAGCCAATTTCATTGATGTCACTGGCGATACATCTGTGACAGGTGGTATGATTGCACCTGCAGAAAGCGTCGGTATTGAACCTGGTGAAGCTGCTCCGGATTTTGAATTGGAAACATTGGATGGCGAAGTAATCCGACTTTCCGATTTACAAGGGGAAAAAGTGATGTTGAATTTTTGGGCCAGCTGGTGTCCACCTTGTAAAGAAGAGATGCCGGAAATCCAAAAATTCTATGAAACCTATCAGGATGAAATAAACATCATTGCGGTCAATTTTAATGAGAAAGATGAAAAAGTCATTGAATTTCTTGATGAACATGGCTATACATTTCCAATTCCTTTAGATCCGGGAGGGGATGTTGGAAATGAATATGGTGTTCTCACCTTGCCGACGACATACTTCATCAATTCGGAAGGAGTCATTCAAGAACCACGACATGTCGGCCCGATGACCTTTGATTTCATGGAAGAAATGATGCATAAATTGAATTGACCCACCTTGTATATTTCGGTTTGTCGCGGGAAACATACAAATACAACCGTTGGAAAGGAGTATTTGTATGCCGAAGGACAAACATAGACCGAAACCGGACGACCGAAGCGATAATGTGGAAAAATTACAGCAAAAAATTCATGACACATTGGAAAATATAGCAGAAGCGGAAAGAACGATGGAAATTTCCGATGGGTTGGACAAAGAAGAAATCATCGCTAAAAACAAACGCCGTAGAGAGGCGATTGAAGGATTTCGGGCTGAAATAAAAGACGAACACCGTGATCAGCATTGATGGCATTTCCAGGACCTTAAATTCCGATGCAGAATTTAAGGTCTCTGTTTTTTTGCATGTTCATTGTAGTGAACCTCACATAATTTATGATAGGATAAATATAGAATGATATTCGACGTCATTTAATAGACAACGGGGGAGTACATATTGGAAAAAGTAAGAACACCGATCGAAGTACGTTATCAGGAAACCGACCAAATGGGTGTCGTTTATCACGCAAATTACTTGATTTGGTTTGAAATCGGACGGACGAAATTGATTGAAGCCCTAGGGCTTTCTTATCCGGAAATGGAGAAGCGTGGAGTCGTTTCACCAGTCATCGATGCGCAAATTTCGTTTAAAAAGCCAATCCGCTATGGTGAACCGGTATATGTGGACACATGGTTATCAGAATATGACGGCATCCGTTCCGCCTATAGTTATGAAATCATCGGCGAAGATGGAAAGATAGCGGTTACCGGAATGACAAGACATGTCATCGTCGATAAAGAAACATTCCGTCCATTACCATTAAGAAAGAAATTTCCGGATTGGCATGAAATATACAGTAAGGTGATCAAAGGGGATTAAGCATGGCGTTTGGCATCGATCGTAAAGAATTGAATCATTGGAAGGAACAGGTCAAAAATGGTGAGATTGCGTTCCTTACCCATTATTGGCTGGATGATCGTTTTCCTGATTGCAACACCGTCACAAAAGTCGGTTGCAATGATGTGGAAAAACTGAAAGCGTGGGGAAGGAAACACGGTCTTTCCGATGAATGGATCGACTATAAAACAAATTATCCACATTATGATCTGTTTGGTGAGTATCAACGGAAAATACTTAGACGAGAAAAAATTTGGGATCAAATCGAACGGTTCAATTTATGAGAAAGAGTCTGGGACAAAACAATGTGGAAGATGGCAAAATCCGAACATTATTTTAAAAAGCTCCGGAAATATACGGAGACTCCTGGGGGAGCTAAGGCATCGG
>CALKWU010000239.1 GCA_938004015.1 uncultured Oceanobacillus sp. | reverse complement strand
TGTTGCATTTGAAACCTTACTTATGATTTACTAGAGGAAGACAATTTAGGAGGGACATTAAATGAAGAAAAATATACTGCTCATTTTTGCATCGTTGTTGGCAATATTCCTTGCCGCTTGTAACGATGACAATGATGATGCGGAAGTCCAAGAAGAAAACAACACGGAAGAAGCAGTGCAATTGGAAATTACAGATGACGAAGTTGTCGATGTCGAGGAGGTTGTCATTTCCGTCAACGGCAATGAAATCACTGGAGACAAATACAACAATACATATAGACAGTGGAAAACGATGCTCCATATGTATGGTCAAGATGTAAGTGATTTGGATGCTTTGAAAGAGGAAACGTTGTCGATTCTCACTGAGCGGGAACTGATCCGTCAAGATGCCATTGACAGTGGAATTGAAGTGACGGATGAGGAAGCACAGGAAGAAATGGAAAATTTGATTGAGCAGAATGGGGAAGAAGCAGTAGCGGCACTCCAAGAACAGTACGGTCTTTCCGAAGAAGAGTTTTTGGAGCAATTGAAGGATGATCTGTTGACAGTGAAATATATCGAATCCAAATTTGAAGTGGACGTGACCGATGAAGAAGTGGAAGAGCGCTATGAACAATTAAAAGAACAGCATGAAGATCTCGGTGAATTGGAAGAATTTGAAGATGTCCTCAGACAGAACATCATGGAAGAAAAACAAAATGAATTACTCAACGAACGACTATCCGAACTGAAAGAAGAAGCAGACATCGAGACGTTCATTTAAAAAGGATGGGCAGTCATATACTGTCCATCCTTTCATTTTGTCAACAATTTATCCAATGTTTTCAGGAAAATATCCATTTCTTTATCGGTGCCGATTGTTATCCGTAAATAGTTGTTTATGTGCGGTTGCTTGAAATGGCGTACTAAAATATTGTTTTCCTTGAGCTCTTTGTATAATACATCCGCTGATTTCAGCGGATGTGTTGCAAATAGGAAGTTCGTTTGTGAAGGGAGCACTTGGAATCCCCGTTTTCCCAGTTCCGTCGTCATTCGTTTTCGTGTTGCCATGACTTTTTTCGTCGTCTCGAGATGATAGTCTTCATCTTTGATGGCAGCGGTCGCTCCAGCGATCGCTAAACGATCGATCGTATAGGAGTTGAATGAATCTTTCACGCGAATAAGTCCGTCAATCAAGGCTTTGGAGCCGAGAGCGAACCCAACACGCAGTCCTGCCAGTGAGCGGGATTTCGACATCGTTTGGATGATGAGCAAATTTTCGTACCGATCGATTAATTTTACAGCCGACTCTTCAGCAAAATCGATGTATGCTTCATCGACAATGACGACTTGTTTCGGATTATGTTTTAATATTTCTTCCACCGCATCCAACTGCAAATATAGACTCGTCGGGGCATTTGGATTAGGAAAAATGACGCCGCCTTCCGAATGGAAATAATCACTTGGTTCAATTGTGAAATCCACTTTCAATGGGATTTCTTCTACCAGGATGTTGAAAAGTTTCGCATATACCGGATAAAAACTGTAGGAAATTTCCGGATATCGGATGTGTTTTCCCGGCTCGAAAAATGCGAGAAAAGAAAAGGCGAGCACTTCATCAGAGCCATTGCCGATGAACACATTTTCCGTGGACAAACCGTAGTAGTCGGCGATTGCTTCTTTCAGCGGATCGACAGTCGGACTCGGATAAAGCCGTAACGAATCGTCCACTACATTTTTGATTGCTTCAAGCACTTTCGGTGATGGAGGGTAAGGATTCTCATTCGTATTCAGTTTGATGATTCCCGGATCATTCATTTGCTCTCCTGGAACGTAAGGTTCACTTCGTTTCACTGCCGTTGTCCAAAATTTACTCACGATGTTGCCCTTCCTTTTCCAAGTGACGATTCATCAGCTCTTTTTTCACGTCAACCAGTGTGACTCCGGAAGTTTCCATCACAACGAGCAGATGATAAAGCAAATCGGAAATTTCGGCAGTGATTTCTGCTTTGTCTTCGTTTTTTGCCGCGATGATGACTTCACTCGTTTCCTCGCCGACTTTCTTCAACATTTTGTCGAGTCCTTTTTCAAAAAGATATGTTGTATACGCTCCTGGTAGCTGGTTATCTTTTCTGTCCTTGATCTTTTCACTCACCTGCTCGACAATGTCAAATACAGCAGGCTCCTTTTCATCCAATGTTCTGTAAAAACATGTATCCTCACCAGTATGGCAAGCAGGCCCTTTTGGCTCTACAAGGATGAGCAAGGTGTCTTTGTCACAATCGTAATTGATCTTTTTCACGCTTTGTTTATTCCCCGATGTTTCCCCTTTATTCCATAAACTTTGACGTGATCGGGAGAAAAACCACGTCTCCCCGGTTTTGATCGTTTTTTCCAAGGATTCTTTATTCATATAAGCAAGCATCAATACTTTTCCATTCGTCGCATCTTGAACGATTGCCGGGAGAAGCCCGTTTTCATCAAAAGTGAGTTCTTCCAAACCGATTGTCATGCATGTTACCTCCCAACTCGTATGTTTTCTTTTTCCAGATAGTTTTTCAGTTTCCGGATATTGATTTCACCGAAATGGAAAACGGAAGCGGCAAGGGCACCGCTGGCTCCACCTTCCGTCAAAACTTGTTTGAAATGCTCCGGCTTACCGGCTCCTCCGCTTGCAATAACCGGGACATCGACTATTTCTGTGATTTTTTTCGTGAGCCGCAAGTTGAATCCATTTTTGGCACCATCATCGTCGATAGCATTGACGACAATTTCTCCGGCACCGAGCTCTTCCCCTTTCCGTGCCCAGCGAATCGCATCGATCCCCGTATCTGCTTTGCCGCCACGAGCAAATACATGCCATTTTTCAGTGACGACTTCCTTTGCATCGAGGGCAAAAACGATTGTGTCACTGCCGAAAGTTTCTGCAGCTTCTTTGAGGAATTCTGGTCGCTTAAGCGCCGCGCTGTTGATGGAAATTTTATCGGCACCTGCATGCAAAACGGCTTCGATATCTTGTAAGCTGCCGACGCCGCCACCGACGGTTAAAGGAACATCGACCACCTCGGCGATCCGTTCCACGATATCAATGAAAATGCTTCTTTTTTCAACGGACGCGGTAATGTCGTACACGACGATTTCGTCGACTTGGTCGTCACTGTATTGTTTGGCAAGAACGACTGGATCGGCCACTTCTTGAATATTTTTGAATTGTTGTCCTTTGACGACCCGACCGTCTTTTATGTCGAGACAGGCAACGATTTTTTTAGTTTCCACCATCTTCACCTGCCAATAGAGTTTTAAGGTCGAGATTGCCATCATATAAAGCTTTTCCGATGATAGCACCGTACATGTTCATCTCTTGCAACTGCTGTACGTCTTTTTCCGTCGTCACGCCACCGGAAGCAATCACGTCCATCGTCGTCGCTTCATTGACTGTTTGCAGTTCACCGAAATTCGGGCCTTGGAGCATGCCATCTTTTAAAATATCGGTATAGACGATTGTTTTGACACCGATAGTTTCCAGTTCTTTCACAAGGTCCAGTGCTTTGACGGAACTTTCTTCCGTCCAGCCATCGGTCGCGACAAATCCGTTCCGGGCATCGATGGAAACTGCAATTTTGTCGCCAAATCGTTCGACTGCTTCTCGTAATAACTCCGGATTCCGGATGGCAGCTGTCCCGATCATCACCCGTCCTACTCCTGCTTGTAAATAATTGTCGATCATTTGGATGGAACGAATGCCACCACCGACTTGGACCGGAATAGCCACGGTGTTTGCGATTTCTTTTATCAATTCATCATTTACAGAATTTCCGGATTTCGCACCATCCAAATCGACGAGGTGGATGAATGCTGCACCTTTTCTTTCCCATTCTTTTGCGACTTCAACCGGTTGTTCACTATAAATTTTTTCTTGTGCGTAGTCTCCTTGGGTAAGACGTACACATTTTCCACCACGGATATCGATGGCTGGAAATATAATCATGAGACCAACTCCTCGCTAACATTTATCCATATTTCTTGGAATTTTCGCTTGTGACATGATTGGCGTTTTTACAAAACACCTTTTGTCGATGGAACCCCTTTGATCCGCTCGCTTTTCAACGTCGCTTCATCTAATGCTCGGCCGAATCCTTTGAATATCGCTTCGATCATGTGGTGCGTGTTTCTTCCGTAGAGGAGATTGATATGCAAGTTGATTTTCGCATTGCTGGAAAAGGCTTGAAAAAACTCTTCGACCAGCTCGGTGTCGAAATTGCCGACTTTATCTTTCAACCCTTCCACATTGTAAACGAGATAGGCCCGTCCGCTTATATCGAGGGACACGTTGGCCAAAGCTTCGTCCATCGGAATCGTCACCGATGCATATCGGTTGATTCCTTCCTTCGTGCCGATCGCTTCGTGAAAAGCTTGACCGAGGGCGATGCCGACATCTTCCACGGAATGATGCTGGTCCACTTCCAAATCCCCGTCACATCTGACCTTCAAATCAAATAAGCCGTGTTTCGTCAACAAGGTGAGCATATGGTCGAAGAAACCAATACCTGTTTGGATGTCACTTGTTCCGCTGCCGTCGATATTCAAATCGAGTTCGATTTTCGTTTCCGCTGTTTCCCTTGAAATGGAAAACTTACGCATCGCTATCATCCTTCCTTATTTGAATTGCTTTTGCATGCGCCGTGAGTCCTTCCGCTTCCGCAAGTGCAATGATTTTTCCGCTTGCTTGCTGCAACGCTTCTTTGGAATAATGAATGATCGTTGATTTTTTCATGAAGTCATGAACGCCAAGTCCGGAAGCGAAGCGTGCTGTCCCATCTGTCGGCAATGTATGGTTTGGGCCGGCAAAGTAATCCCCCAACGGTTCCGGCGAATGACTGCCAAGAAAAATCGCACCAGCATGTTTGATCTTTGGCAAAAGTTCCAACGGTTGTGCTGTCATCACTTCCAAATGTTCCGGGGCAATTCTATTGGCGATCTTACATGCTTCATCCGAGTCTTTGGCCAGAATGATCCTTCCATTGGAAGCAATGGATGCAGCGACGATTTCTTTCCGTTCCAGTTTTTCTGCTTGTACATTCACTTCTTGGCGGATTTTTTCGGCTAGCTCATTGCTCGTTGTAATACAAATGGCTTTTGCTGTTTCATCGTGTTCAGCTTGGGATAATAAATCAGCGGCGACATAACGTGGATTCGCATGTTCATCGGCGATGATGCAAATTTCACTCGGTCCGGCGATCATATCAATACCGACCGTGCCGTACACCCACTTTTTCGCCCGGGCGACATAAGCATTGCCGGGTCCGACGATTTTATCGACTTTTTCCACTGTTTCCGTGCCATATGCTAAAGCAGCAATCGCTTGAGCGCCACCGATTTTATAAATTTTGTCGATGCCTAACATTTTTGCGGCCAGGAGGACGTAAGGATTCACTTTTCCGTCTTTTCCAGGAGGAGTTGTAATGACGATCTCATCCACTCCGGCAATTTGTGCCGGGATGACTGCCATCAACACAGTGGAAGGATAACCGGCTTTTCCACCGGGGACATAAACCCCTACTTTTTCAATTGGAGTCGTCATTTGACCGAGAAGAATCCCATTTTCTTCCGGAACGATCCAAGATTTTTCCAACTGTTTGGTGTGGAAATTCCGGATATTGTTTGCCGCCTTATATAAAGCGTCCAAAAATTCTTTGCTCGTTTTCTTTTCCGCTTCGATGAATTCCTCTTGAGATACCGTCAAACCATTGAGTTTTGCACCATCAAATCGTTCCGTATAGTCGAATAATGCAGCATCTTTTTTTGTCCTGACGGTGCGGATGATTTCCAAAACAGCCTCATCCAAAGCTGTATCATCTTCGTCCGTGGTGTCCGCATTCGCCAATTCGTTGTAAAAATCTTCCGCTTGTATGATTTTCATTCCTGTTCACTCCAATGCACGTTTCAATTGATTGATGAAGCGTTCGACTTCCTTTGCTTTTGTTGCAAAGCTTGCTTTATTCACAATGAGCCTTGTGCTGATGGATTCAATGTCTTCAAGGACAGTGAGTCCATTTTCTTTCAACGTATTGCCTGTTTCGACAATATCGACGATGCAATCGGCAAGCCCGATTAACGGAGCCAATTCAACCGAACCGTTCAATTTCACGGTTTCAATCGGCTGACTCTTCAGAGCGAAATGTTTTTCAGCTACATTTGGATACTTGGTCGCAACGATCAGGGTCTCGTTCGGATTGATGGTAAAATCGGGAAATCCAGCAACGGAAAATTTGCATTTCCCGATGCCTAAGTCGAGCAATTCATAAACGTCCGCCCGGGATTCAAGGATATTGTCTTTTCCGACAATCCCGATGTCTGCTGCTCCTCTTTCCACGTAAGTCGGTACATCGACAGCTTTCACAAACAACATTCGTATCGAACGGTCTGCATTATAAAAAACGAGTTTCCGACTCTTTTCATGAAAATCAATAAAATGGATGTTTGCCTGTTCAAACATATCGATCGTTCGCTTGGCCGGGCGTCCTTTCGCTACAGCGATTGTCAGTTTTGCCACATCAGCCACCTCCAAATGTTTCGTCTACGAGTTCCATCAAGTCTTCGAACGTGTGAAAAGATTTGGTCTTTCCGTATGAAAATAAGTTCCGGTTTTCAGACATCCATATTCCGGATTTTTCTTTTTGTTCGTCTGTCAACATGGTTACGACGGGATAACCACGTTGACGGAGCATCTCCGCTGCAGCAAATGCGTCCCGTCTCCGTTCTTCTGAATAATGAAGCGCAAGTGGTGCTTGGATGGGATTCGTCGCTGTGAGTTGGTGGCGTTTCATCGCTTCTAAAAGAAAATCGACTTCATAGGCAAAACCAATGGCAGGCATCCGCTTGCCGAAATGTTCGGCCAAATCGTCATAACGACCACCCATCAAGACGGGTTTCCCGATGTTTTCCACGAATCCTTGAAAAATGACGTCCGTATAATAGTCCATATGATTGATCAAGCCGAGGTTCAAAGTGATATTCCCGAGAACCCCGTAATCCTCCAGCACGTCCATGACATGCATCATGTTGTTGAAAATCTGTTGCATATTTTCATTCCGGATAATCGATTTCGTTTCTTCCAATACCGTCTTGGGAGCACCGTACAGAAGGGGAATCGTCTGCAGGGCATTTTGCAGTTCGGCGGAGAGCGGAAGTTTTTCCAGGAAAGGTTCGATTTCAACGATGTTTTTCGTTTGAATCAATTCTTTCAATTGTTGCAAATCATCAGCCGCCAAATCCGCTTTCCCGATCAATTCCTTAAAAAATCCAGCATGACCGATTTCAATTGTAAAATTTTCAAAACCGATCCCCTTCAGCGTTTCGACGGCAAGGGAAATGACTTCCGCATCTGCTTCCGGTCGCTTATTACCGAACAGTTCCACGCCTGCTTGGGTCGTTTCCTTTTCACCATTTTCCGCTGCCCGATACACATTGAAAACATAAAAAAGCCGTTGTTCACTATCGTCAATCCCCGGATCGGTCGCCGTCAGACGGGTGATCGGAATCGTCCCGTCCGGTCGGAGGACGAGCACTTTACCAGTACGGTCGATCACTTTAATCATGTCGTCTTTGTTCACCGTTTTCCTGATGGAAGCGTACATATCATAATCCTCAAATGTGGGGCTATGCACTTCTTGATAGCCGTACAAGGAAAATCGATGTGTCAAATCAGCGATCAGTTCGTTTTTTATTTTATATTGTAAAACTGCCCGATTACTTGAATCGCCATTTATTTGTCGCATTCAACAAATCCTCCAGTCACTTTAACACTTTATCACTTCATCTACTTAAAGTTATGTAGTATTATAAACTTATAGAAAAAGAAAGTCAACGGAAAATTGGTTTGCAGTTTTTTGGAATACGATATAAGATAAACCTTAATCTAGAAGACAAAGGAGTGGGGAAGATGTTTGATTACCATATACATAGCGACTTCTCGGCGGATTGTGAAACACCGATGGAAAAAACGATTGAAAAAGCAATCGAAATCGGTTTGAAAGAAATATGCTTCACGGATCATCTCGATTATGATTACCCGGACAAAGATTGGGTGTTCGAATTTGACGCAACATCATACGATGAAAAAATAAAAGCCGTTCAAGAAAAATATAAACAGGACATCATAATAAAAAAAGGTGTGGAAATCGGACTGCAGCCGCATCTGTTAAAACGGTATGAAATATTGTTGGAAGAGGAAAGCTTTGATTTTGTCATCTGTTCGCTACATGCGACAGAGGGGAAAGATTTGCACTCGGGCGAGTTTTTTAAAGGGAAAACCGTGGAGGAAGCGTACGACATCTATTATAAGGAACTGCTGCAATGCATAATGGGATTCAACCATTACAGTGTGCTCGGCCACTTGGATTTGGTTAAACGTTATACAGAAGAAAAAAGCAAACTCGATTTCCACGACATCATCGAGGAAATTTTCCAAGTGATCATCCCTCGCGGAAAAGGGATTGAAGTGAATACGTCCGGTTATCGTTACGGTTTAGGTTCGGCGATGCCAAGCATCGACATTTTAAAATTGTACAAGGACTGCGGTGGGGAAATCGTTACGTTAGGATCGGATTCCCACTCGGAAAATACGCTTGCCGCTCAGTTTCCGGCCGCCATTTCCGCATTGAAGGAAGCCGGGTTCGAATATGTGGCGACTTTTACAGCCGGTGAACCGGAATTTCATCCTATCGACCGTCTTCGTTTATAAAAATTGAACAATCAGCGAAATTTTCCATTTCCTGACCGAACGATTGAAGTCTATGCTATAATGGAAAGGTAATTATCGAATGCAGCCACTGTCTTATGCGGGCAGTGGCTTGATTACTATGAAAGGAATGCGTGGCGATATCAATATTCAATACGCAAATATTTTTGTGGCAAATTAGCTTATGATTACTTACACTATAGAAGTGGTCAAATTGTTCGGACTCTCAAGTAATATGCAAAAGGATGGTAAGCGTTGAAGATGGTCGATTCGATTTATAATACATTGATAAGTTTGACAGCAGAAGAAAATGTGCTCAAAGATGAACCTTTGAAGGATCATACGTATACAAAACTTGGCGGTAAGGCGGATTATTTTGTGACGCCTACGAGCTATGAAGAAGTCCAGGAAATCGTGTTGTTCGCCAATCGGGAAAACATCGATTTCACGTTGCTCGGCAATGGCTCCAATTTAATCGTCCGTGATGGCGGAATCCGTGGCATTGTCATGAACCTTGAGAAACTTTCAGCCATAAAAACAGATGGAAAGAGCATCATTGCGGAAAGTGGTGCAAGAATCATCGATGTTTCGCGCCATGCTTTGAAAGAACGGCTCACCGGCTTGGAATTTGCTTGCGGCATTCCGGGTTCGGTCGGTGGCGCATTATATATGAATGCCGGTGCTTATGGCGGAGAAATCAAAGATGTATTGCGCAGCACCCTCGTCTGTACAAAAGAAGGGGAGCTGCTTACGCTCCGTGCAGATGAATTGGATCTCGGCTACCGGAAGAGTAATATTCCGGATAACGGTTATATCGTATTGGAAGCAACCTTTGATTTGGAAGAAGGAGACTATGACGAAATCAAAGCGGTGATGGACGACTTGACGGAAAGAAGAGAGTCGAAACAGCCGCTGGAATATCCGTCTTGCGGCAGTGTCTTCAAGCGACCACCAGGCTTTTTCGCCGGCAAGTTGATTCAAGACAGCAATCTCCAAGGCGTGCAAATCGGCGGTGCCCAAGTTTCCAAAAAACACGCAGGCTTCATTGTGAACATCGACAATGCGACCGCATCGGAATATATTTCTTTAATTGAACATGTGCAAAAGACAGTGAAAGAGAAGTTCGGTGTCACATTGGAGCGGGAAGTACGGATCATCGGAGAAGATTTGGAAGAAGAAGGAAAGTAAAAAAACTCCCGGACGAAATGTTCCGGGAGTTTTCATCTGTTCCAATTATGCGCGGAATCTGCTTAAAAAGCTCTGCAAACGTTCGTTTTGTGAGTGTTCAATCACTTCTGTCGCTGTTCCTTCTTCAGCAATGACGCCATTATCGAGGAAGAGGACCCTGTCTGCGATATCGAGTGCGAAGTCCATTTCATGGGTGACGAGCACCATCGCCATATCCTCATGCTGGGCCAGGTCGCGGATGACTTCTAAAACTTCTCCAACAAGTTCCGGGTCAAGGGCGGAAGTCACTTCATCAAACAACATGATTTTCGGACGCATGACGACAGCTCTTGCCATGGCGACCCGTTGTTTCTGTCCTCCGGAAAGTTGACTTGGGTACTTGTCGATATGGTCTTCGAGCCCGACCCGCTCAAGCATTTCAATCGCCCGTTCCCGCACCTCTTCTTTATTTTCCTTTTTCACATGAATCGGGGCGACCATACAATTTTCCAAAATCGTCATATGTGGAAATAGATTGAAGTGCTGGAACACCATCCCAATATCGCCACGTATTTGGCGCAAGTGTTTTTCATTAGCCCGTACCATTTTTCCGTTTTTCTCCATTTTCCAGAGATTGACGCCATCGACGATAATGTCACCGGAAGTCGGTTCTTCCAAAGTCATCAACATGCGGATGATCGTCGTTTTACCGGAACCACTTGGTCCGATGACAGCGACTTTTTCTGCCGGATCGATGGTCAAATTGATCCCTTTCAACACTTCCACATCTCCAAAAGATTTACAAACATCTCGATATTGAACAATCGGTTCAGTCACGATTTTTCACTTCTCCTTTATGAACTTTTAACGACAGCATTTTTATCGAACCGTGTATTCATTTTCATTTCCAACCGTTGAACCAACAAAGCGGATGGATAACTGAGTAATAAGAAAATGATTCCAACAACGGTGAGCGGTTCCAAGTAGGCGTACGTTCTCGCACCGTATGTGTTCGCCTTCAGCAAGATTTCCGCCACACTGATCGTCGATACGAGCGGCACTTCTTTAAAAAGAATAATAAAATAATTTCCAAGCATCGGTACGGTTGGCGGAATCGCCTGAGGTAAAATGATTTTTTTCCATTTATCCCACACACTGAAATTCAGAGCACTGGCAGCTTCCCACTGTCCCTTTTCCACACTTTCAATACCGGAACGGTAAATTTCCGAAATATACGTACTATAGTGGATTCCTAAACCAAGTATCGCGCTTTGTACTGGGCTCAGCGTCATACCGACGACTGGAATGACCGGCCATGCATAATAAATGAAAAACAATTGCACGAGCGGTGGAGTCGTCCGGATGAATTCCATGATCCAAGTGACGATCCAGTTGAAACTTTTATTCGGTATTCTCCTTAAAAACGTCCACACGAAACCGAAGACCAGTGCGAACAAGAAACAAGCAATCGTTAAGAAGATGGTCATCCATAATCCATCTAGCACAAAGGGCAGGGCGTCGAAGAAACGTTCCCAACTCCAATAGGTCGTATTCATGTTGTAGTTGCCCCTTTCTTAGCGATTTTTTCCCCTTTTCTCGTCAACCAAATGAGTGGTAAAGCGAGGATGAAGTAGAATACGAGTACAACGGTATAAACAATTGGTGTAGCAGAAGCGTTCGTGCTACGTATGATATCTCCGTAATAGAGAATATCCCGTAGACCGATCAATGAAACTAATGACGTACTTTTCAGCATGAGGATCGTATAGTTCCCGAACTCCGGCAACATCATCCGGACTGCTTGCGGAAGAATGACGAGCCGCATCCGTTGGAAACTCGACATATTCAAAGCTGTCGCCGCTTCCGCTTGCCCTTCGTCAACGGCTACAATCGACGAACGGACAACTTCTGACATATAAGCACCATAGTTCAACCCGATTGCAATGACACCGATCCACCAGTTGGATCCGAGTGGAATATTGAACAACATCGGTATGGCATAATAAAGCCAAAACAACTGGACGATCAGTGACGTCCCCCGGAATACTTCCACATAGACGCTCGTCACTTTACGGAGGAGTACACTGTTTGATAATTTCGAGAGACCGGCAATGAATGCCATCGTATAGGCTAAGAGTGCTGCCGCGAGTAAAACGGTAATGGTCACTCCCAGTCCTCTTGCAATCTGAGGTGTCACCTCTAATATTGCATTAATGATAACCACTCCCTATGAATGTTTTGATGAAAAAATCAGGTAGGATAATGAATATAGAGGTGCAGCTAATCATTTTCGTTAAAAGTTGCTCCTAATATGTACCTTCATGAATAGCTGCCAAAATATGAAGGGTCCAGCCCTGAAGAGGAACCGGACCCTGAAGAATCAATCACCTATTCAACATTTACATTTCACCACTGCAAAGCTGTTCAGTCGTCACTTCGCCATCAGCTACGAAGTTATTCTCTGGATGAAATCCGTTTTCCTCTAATAGGCGAGCCACTGTTCCATCTTCTTTCAATTGTGCCAACACTTCGTTGTATGCGTCTCTTAGTTCTTCATCTTCCAGACTGAAGGCTGCTGCTCCATAGCTCGGTACCCCTTCAATATCTGGTTGTTCGAAAGTTTCCACAAACTCCAAGTCGTCCGAGTCGAAGGACTCCAAAGCCATCCTGACCGTCATTTCTGTTCCTGTCGTTGCATCGGCTCTTCCGGCTTGGACAGCAGAGAATGTTGCAGGAATGTCCGGTGCAGTAGTGATTTGACTAGGATCAACGCCTTCTTCTTCCAAGAAGCCGATTTCCGTCGCTCCTTCCATGACGACAACGGTCAAGTCCGGATTCGCTGCAATATCTTTATAACTATGGATATCATTCGGGTTGCCGGCTGGTACGACCAATCCTTCCCCATATTGCATTTCCGGTTCGCTGAATAGAACATTTTCACAACGGGCAGGTTGAATCGCCATGCCTGCGGTGACGACATCAAATTGCCCTGCTTGTACACCTGGAATCAGTTGGCTGAAATCCGCCAATTGCGATTCCATGTTTTCAATCCCCAACTCCTGAAACACGGCTTTTGCAATATCAACGGCAGCACCTTTCAATTCCCCGTTTTCTTCATATGCATAAGGTTTTTCATTCGCAAATCCTACGGTAACCGTACCTTCCTCTTTCAACTGTTCCAATTTGCTTGTCGCTTCGCCGTTTTCTCCGGTTTCACCTGACCCATTGTCGGATCCATCACCGGAACCACAAGCTGCAAGCAACAATACCCCAAAACCTACCAAAAACAGAGCTAACTTTTTCACAATAGACCTCCTATAATGTTATGAAACTTTTTCCCCTTTTTTCGGAAGACAATCATATCTGGGTAAAAAGGGCACCCGTTTTTTATGTTGTTCTAATGTTAACGATAAAAGACCAATCTCTCAAACGTGATAAACCACGAAATAACACGATTAAGTTTCATATATTCGAATGAAAGCACTATCATTTCGATATACGAAAACATCCTCCAAAATCATCCGATTTCCTCTCGAATGCCCGAAAATTGATTTTTGGACGGAAAATGATGTGGACATGGAAGACAAAAATCATTAGTATTACATTAAGAATAAAGTTTCAGATGAGGGGGAATCTGGGATGTTTACAGGAGTGATGATTGCTTCCATTGCACTAGTCATCCTCGTCGTCGCGTTGTCGTTGTTGACGATCAACAAGGGTTATGGATACAAACATACAATCGATCCGTTACCAGAAGAACATGACGTCGAAAACAAAACAGAGAAGAATCGATAAAAATTTTCCCATTGGAGAATGGAGCGTCCGTCTATGGATATCGTTTTATGGCTTATCATCGTTGTTTTATTTTTTGGGAGTTTCTTAGGGCTCATCTTCCCGATATTGCCATCGGTGTTGTTTTTATGGCTTGGTTTCATCATTTACCAGTTCGGAATCAATGCGGAGGAATTGAATGCATTTTTTTGGCTTGCAATGATTCTTTTCACGATCCTGCTCATTTTTTCCGACATCATTGCGAACAGTTATTTCGTGAAACGGTTTGGCGGGAGTAAGGAAGGCGAACGGGCTGCAGCGCTCGCTGTCATCGTCGGATCCTTTATTACACCACCGTTCGGCATCATCTATGTACCGCCGATTGTCGTATTTGTTGTAGAAATAGTGAAGAAACGGACGGCGAAAGAGGCATTCGACGCTTCGCTCGGATCATTGATGGGATTCTTGAGCAGTACATTGGCAAAGGTTATCCTACAGTTGATCATGGTCATTTGGTTTTTCATTCTCATTATCTTTTAGCATGTGATAAAATAATGCTGATAGAACATTTGAAATAAAAGGAGTTTTGCATCATGCAATATCCGAGAAGAGTGATCACAATCGCAGGTTCGGCAGCCGGTGGGAGTGCAGGAATACAGGCTGATTTGAAAACATTCCAAGAACTGGATGTCTATGGGATGAGTGTCGTGACGGCGATTGTAGGGAGACATCCGATGACGGATAAAAACGTTCATCCACAAACGGTTGAAGCGATTGAAGCTCAATTCCATACCGCGATGAACCAAGTCGGAATGGATGCTTTGAAGACAGGGATGCTGTTTTCCAAAGAAGTGATTGAAACCGTGGCAAATTTGATTGAATCTTCGACGGTCAAATCGATTGTCATCGATCCGGTCATGGTCGGCAAACTCGATTCCAAACTTCTTAGAGACGATGCAATCGAAGCGCTGAAAAAACGGCTGATTCCGCTTGCCACCATCATCACACCGAACATCCCGGAAGCAAAGTTTTTGCTTGACGAAAGGGATATTACGAATGTGGAAGAGCTGAAACAAGCAGCTGTTGATTTATATGAATTGGGTTCCCGGTACGTATTGGTGAAAGGCGGACGATTGGAAGGGCCTGCCGTAGATGTGCTTTATGATGGAGAAACGCTTACTCTGTTCGAAGCACCACGAATCGACACCGTCAATACGAGTGGTGCGGGTTGCACGTATTCGGCAGCGATAGCGGCTTACTTGGCGAAAGGGGAAACCGTCGAAGCCGCGGTGGAATATGCGAAAACGTTTGTGACGACGGCAATCAACCATGGTTTCAGCTATACGGATAAGGTGGGGCCGACGTATCATGCAGCACAGAGGAAACATGGGGATGCTTTTGATATTAAAGTCGAAACAATAAATAGGGGGAATGAATATGACTAAACGTGCTCTGATCAATGTCGATTATACGTATGACTTTGTGGCGGACGAAGGTGCTTTGACCGCAGGCAAACCCGCACAAGCGATTGAGGAGAAAATCGTCGCTTTAACAAGGGAGTTTATCGAAGCCGGGGATTATGTCGTTTTTGCCATCGATGCCCATAAAGAAGGGGATGCATTCCATCCGGAAACCAAATTATATCCACCGCATAATATCGTCGGAACGAGCGGCCGGGATTTATACGGGGAATTGGCGGATGTGTATAAACAGCATAAAGATAAGGAAAATGTGTATTACTTCGATAAAACACGTTACAGTGCGTTCAGCGGAACCGATTTGGAAATCCGGCTCCGGGAACGGGGAATAGAAGAAATCCATATTGTCGGTGTTTCCACGGATATATGTGTTTTGCATACAGCCGTCGATGCTTATAATAAAGGATTCAAAATCATCATCCATAAAGATGCTTGCGCCAGTTTCAGCCAAGTCGGCCATGAATGGGCCCTCGACCATTTTAAAAATTCGCTCGGTGCGGAGGTCGTGTAAAGG
>CALKWU010000238.1 GCA_938004015.1 uncultured Oceanobacillus sp. | reverse complement strand
AACAGCACAATGCTGAAAAGCCAAAAACCGGTCATTTCCGTAACTGCAGTGCGTACCGGTACAGGGAAAAGCCAAACTTCCCGGAAAATAATTGAGTATCTGTTAAAGCATGGTGTAAAGGTGGTTGCTGTCCGTCATCCGATGCCTTATGGTGATTTGAACGCACAACGGGTGCAACGTTTCGCAACTGTGGAAGACTTGGAAAAACATAACTGTACGATCGAGGAAATGGAAGAATATGAACCTCATGTCACAAGAGGGAACATCGTGTACGCCGGGGTTGATTACGCTGATATTTTAGAAGCTGCGGAAAACGATCCCGATGGATGTGACGTCATTATATGGGATGGCGGAAACAATGATTTTTCTTTTTATGAGCCGGACCTTGCGATTACCGTGCTCGATCCCCATCGCCCGGGACATGAATTGAAATATTATCCAGGGGAAGTTTGCTTGCGGACGACAGACGTGGCGATCATCAATAAAGTCGACAGTGCGCCGCAAGAAGCAATCGAAATCGTCGAAAAAAATATCCGGACGGCTGCGCCGGATGCGGAAATCATTAAAGCGGAGTCGACGATTACGATAGACAAACCGGAACTCATCGCCGGAAAACGGGTGTTGGTCGTAGAGGATGGCCCGACATTGACCCATGGCGAGATGAAAATCGGAGCGGGAACGGTTGCGGCAGAACGACTTGGTGCAGCGGAAATCGTTGATCCGACGTCGCATTTGGTTGGTAGTTTGAAAGAAACGTTTGAAACTTACCCTCATTTGGAAAACGTGCTCCCTGCCATGGGCTATGGTGAAAAGCAGTTGAAAGACTTGGAGGAAACGATCAATCATATCGATTGTGATGCGGTCATTATCGGTACACCGATTGATTTGACACGTGTCATCCACATCGATAAACCGACAACCCGGGTATTCTATGATTTGGATGAAGTGGAAGGGCCGAACCTGGAAGAGATCTTGCAAACATTCATCCAAACCCACTTACAAGATGCATAAATCCCATAAAAAATCTGGGTCAAAAAGGGACTGTCCCTTTTTGGCCCAGATTTCTTTTTGGCCTATTTTAAACGTTTTCGGCGGCTTCGCGGACTTCTTCTAGAGTTTTTCCCATCCCCGCTTCGACGGCAGCGACAAAAGCGCCTTCCAACAATGGAGCCTCCACTACCACCACATGATCGTAACCGCTTAACTCCACTGCCAATTCCGCATTCATTTTGGCACTGCCGATATCATAGAAAAGCAGCACACCTTGGTTATTATACACTTCTTCAATGGCTGCTTGGATTTTTTCTATGCTCGTCCCGATCTCTTCATCTTCCGTTCCGCCAGCCAAACCGACAGAAACATTCGGCACCATTTGGCGGATGATGTCAGCGACGCCTTCCACCACTTTTGCACTGTGGGAAATCAACACAATCGCTACCTTGTCCATCCGCTCAATCCCCTTCCTGAAACACTTCGGATAAAGCAGCGAAAATATAGTAAGACGAAGCAGAGCCCGGATCCAAATGCCCGATTGAGCGCTCGCCCAAATACGCAGCTCTTCCTTTAATCGCTTTCAATTCTTTTGTCGCTTCAAATGCCCGTTTTGCCTCACTTTCCAGGCCGGCTAGGTCGATGGCCGTTTCTGTCTTCAAGTAATCGATGACCGGCTCCCACACATCGATGAGCGTTTTATCGCCTTTTTCCGCTTTACCGCGCATTTTGATTCCTTCAAGCGCCGCTTCCAACGCTGAAACCATAGCCGCAACATCAATTTCTGCTTTCCCTTTCAAAGCAGTGGACATTCTTAAAAAAGCCGTGCCATACAACGGTCCCGATGCCCCGCCGACTTTCGACAACAATGTCATGGAAACATCTTTCAACACATCGGAAACATGTTCATATTCCGAATCGGCAATTTTCGCCATCACTTCCTGAAATCCCCGGGACATGTTGATTCCATGGTCGCCATCGCCAATCGCTTGGTCGAGCTCCGTCAAATATTCCTTATGCGCTTGGATTTTTTCATTGGCGTATTCCATCCATTTTTTCGTTTTTGCTACATCCAATACCATCATTCATCCCACCTTAACGACGAAATGCCGGTGCTTTCGATTCAGCATCCAACAATTCTTTCAATTCTTGATCCAATTTCAACAACGTGACGGAACAACCGGCCATTTCCAACGACGTCATATATTCCCCGACAAAGGTGCCATAGACGGCAATTCCTTTTTCCGTCAGGATATCATTCACCTTTTTATTGATGATATACAATTCCATTTCCGGAGTCGCCCCCAATCCATTCACCATGACGGCCACTTCATCACCATTTTGCAAATCCATATCAGCAAGCACTTTTTCCGTCAGTTCCGTAGCAATATCGTCAGCGGCAACAATATTTTTCCGCTCAATCCCCGGCTCCCCATGAATGCCGATTCCGATTTCCATTTCGTTTTCCTCAAGGGTAAAGCTCGGTGTTCCTGCGGCAGGGACGATACACGGCGTTAAAGCCATCCCAATCGAGCGCACATTGGCAATCGTTTTTTCCGCAGCAGCTTTCACTTCTTGGAGGGTTGCGCCTTGCATCGCTTTTGCCCCGGCAATTTTATGGACAAACACTGTACCTGCGATTCCCCTGCGGCCAGTGGTAAAGGAACTGTCCTCGACAGCAACATCGTCATTGACGACGACTTGCTCGACTTGGATCCCTTCCGCTTCCGCCATTTCCGCCGCCATTTCAAAATTCATCACATCACCGGTGTAGTTTTTGATGATGAGCAAAACACCAGCACCACCATCGACGGCTTTAATCGCTTCAAACACTTGGTCCGGTGTCGGCGATGTGAACACTTCCCCGGCGACGGCCGCATCGAGCATTCCTTCACCGACATAGCCGGCATGGGCTGGTTCATGACCGCT
>CALKWU010000237.1 GCA_938004015.1 uncultured Oceanobacillus sp. | reverse complement strand
ACACTGTGAGAAACGACCAAAGGGAGTTTCTCACAGATGTCGCACTTGTACCCGGAGTGGTGGAAGCGGAGTATATTTCCGGAGCGGGAGCCATGCACTCTGATTTTGTTGTTCGGATTTTGTTTTGTCCCGTCTTTTTCACGATGCGTATTCTCACCATCTAAAACCAAAGAAGAAAATTCCATTATTTTTTTCCATAATGATATTGAATATTCTTGTGTAAACGTGTAATATAATAGATGTTTACAATACAGAAAATTTGGTAATTCTATTGAAACAGGCTTCCCAGTCGCATACTTCCAGTCCTACTTCCTGCACTCTCTTCACTTCTTCCAGGAATACCATTCAACGTTTGAATCGGAATATGTGTAATCGATAGTTTAGTATGAAAAAAGAATAGGCGTGATAATTTTATGGCAGAACAGTATACTCTTTCTCAATTGGAAACGTTAACGTTGAAAGAATTATATGCGCTCGCAAAGGAATATAAAATTTCCTATTATGCGACTCTGACGAAAAAAGAACTCATTTTTGCGATTTTGAAAGGACAAGCGGAAAAAGACGGTTACC
Organism: uncultured Oceanobacillus sp.; assembly: GCA_938004015.1. Taxonomy (GTDB): domain Bacteria; phylum Bacillota; class Bacilli; order Bacillales; family Amphibacillaceae; genus Oceanobacillus. Next base: position 27,513 of record CALKWU010000237.1, on the reverse strand, counting down.
TGTTTATGGATGGGATATTGGAAATCATCCCGTCGGAAGGATTCGGTTTCTTGCGTCCCATTAACTACTCACCGAGCGCAGAAGACATTTATATTTCAGCGTCACAAATCCGCAGATTCGATCTCCGCAACGGGGATAAAGTATCCGGAAAAGTACGACCACCGAAGGAAAATGAGCGGTACTACGGGCTTCTTCATGTTGATGCGGTGAATAGTGAAGATCCGGAAACGTCCAAAGAACGTGTCCATTTTCCGGCGCTTACCGCCACTTATCCGGATCGTTTCATGAAATTGGAAACCGATCCGGACAAACTGTCGACGAGAATTATAGATTTGATGACGCCGGTCGGCTTCGGCCAGCGTGGCTTGATCGTCGCACCTCCGAAAGCGGGGAAAACGACGCTCATCAAAGAAATCGCCAACAGCATTTCCACGAACCATCCTGAAGCGAAACTCATCATCTTGCTTGTCGACGAGCGTCCGGAAGAAGTGACGGACATCGAACGTTCGGTGGGCCCGGATGTGGATGTCGTCAGTTCGACCTTTGATGAAGTGCCGGAAAGCCATATCCGTGTGTCCGAACTCGTTTTGGAACGGGCGATGCGGCTTGTTGAGCATAAACGGGATGTCGTCGTCTTGATGGATAGTATCACCAGGCTCGCTCGAGCTTACAACCTCGTGATTCCACCGAGCGGACGTACGCTTTCCGGAGGGATCGATCCGGCAGCATTCCACCGTCCGAAACGCTTTTTCGGAGCCGCCCGTAACATTGAAGAAGGCGGCAGCTTCACGATTTTGGCGACTGCCCTCATCGATACAGGCTCACGGATGGATGACGTCATTTATGAGGAGTTCAAAGGGACAGGTAACATGGAATTGCATCTTGACCGCAATCTTGCCAACCGACGAATTTTCCCTGCCATCGATATATTGCATTCCGGTACACGGAAAGAAGAGTTGTTGGTCGATAAAGATCAACTCGATAAAATGTGGACGATCCGCAGAACGATGCAAGACTCCAACGACTTCTATGAACGTTTCCTGAAAAAATTGAAGAGCACGAAATCGAATGAAGAGTTTCTTGCGGAAATCGAAGAAGAAATGGTCCGCAAAGGAATGAAAGTCCAAGATTGATGGGCATCGATTAGAATCGGCAATCAGTCGAAAAGATATCGACCGTTGGAAGGTCATGCCGAGCATGAATTTCCAAACATCGACGGAAAAAAACATTTTCTGCCATGGCCGATAAGGTAAAAAAATGATTGCAAACTGTTGCCGGTGCTGGTATAATCTTTCTATGTGAGTTTTAATAAGGTTTTTCTCTTAGACGACTCTTACAATAACTCTGAATGCTTCAGGCTTCAGGGCAAAAAGGAGTGGAAAAAATGAAAAAGGATATTCATCCGGAATACCGCAAAGTTGTGTTTCTTGACACAAGCTCAGGTTTCAAATTTTTGAGCGGTTCGACAAAAGACTCGGAAGAAACAATCGAATGGGAAGATGGAAACACATATCCACTGATTCGTGTTGAAATCAGTTCCGCATCCCACCCGTTTTACACAGGTACACAAAAAGCAGATCGTGTGGGCGGACGTGTGGACCGGTTCAAGAAAAAATATAATCTTAAATAAATGGCTGGAGGTCGTTCCGATGCTCAATCGTTGGCGTCGGTTGCCTTCAGCTTGCTTTTGAAAAAATTGCGGCAGAAAGCTGCTGATTTGACAGAGGAAGACAGGCAAAATGTCGATAAGCTACTTTGCCTGTCTTTTTGCATGCTGGAATCCGTAACATCATGGAAAAAACGTTTCAACCGTATCCATTGTTTTTGCGAAACCGATAATTATTTCCCGAAAAAGGATTAAAAAACTGCGATGATTGGTAAATACTTTAGTGTACATACTATTTGCAAATGGAAGAAAAGGGGTCAATCGACATGTACATGATGATGCAAAAAGGCTGGGTCGAAGTGATTTGTGGAAGCATGTTTTCCGGAAAATCAGAAGAGTTGATCCGTCGCATTCGCCGTGCGTCGTATGCGAATATGTCCATACGTGTGTTCAAACCGGTGATTGACAACCGATACGATGAAGACTCTGTCGTTTCCCACAACGGAACAAAAATTACCGCACGTCCTATTAAAGCCGCCGAAGATATTTTTGATTTCGTGGATGACGAAACGGATGTCGTCGGGATTGATGAAGTGCAATTTTTTGATGAAGTTATCACAGATGTCGTGGATGAATTGGCTGCGAAAGGAAAACTCGTCATTGCCGCCGGATTGGATACCGATTTCCGCGGCGAGCCTTTTGGGCCGATGCCGGAACTGATGGCTCGGGCAGACCATGTGACGAAGCTGAATGCCATCTGTCCGATTTGTGGTTCTCCCGCAACGCGCACTCAGCGGCTGATTGATGGGAAACCTGCTTCCTACGACGATCCGGTCATCCTCGTCGGAGCTCAAGAATCCTACGAGCCAAGATGTCGGCACCATCATGAAGTACCGAATAAACCGGCCAATCGCCTGGAAGCGAAAAAGTTGGCGAATACTGGAAAATAGAGCATATCATGTGCTCTATTTTTCTTTTTTTCATACGATGCAGAAAAAGATCCGCCCTTGAAGAACCACTTCCTCTCATTTAGAAAACGACTGCTCATTTCTGCAACGTTTTGACCAGCTTTCCCATGTGTACTATAATTATAATGTTAATGGAAAAGAGGTGTTCGTGATGATCGATCGCTTACAAGCATTGGAAGATCGCTATGATAAATTGACGCAAATGCTCAGCGATCCGGAAGTTGCCAATGATCCGAACAAGCTTCGTGATTATGGCAAAGAACAAGCCGGCTTGGAAGAAGTCGTCCAAGCTTACCGCAAATATAAAGAAGTACGTTCTGAACTGTCCGATGCCAAGGAAATGTTGGAAGAAGATTTGGACAGTGAAATGGAAGAAATGGTGAAAATGGAAATCAACGACCTCGAGGCAGAACTCGAGGATTTGCGTGAAAAAATGAAGATTCTTTTATTGCCGAAAGATCCGAATGACGGCAAAAACGTCATCATGGAAATCCGTGGTGCTGCCGGTGGGGATGAGGCGGCTTTATTTGCCGGCGACTTGTATCGGATGTACACCCGCTATGCGGAAAACCGCGGCTGGAAAATCGAATTGATGGAAGCACAAACGACCGGTGTCGGCGGTTATAAAGAGGTCATTTTCATGATCAGTGGAAAAGACGTCTATTCCCGCCTCAAGTATGAAAATGGCGCCCATCGCGTGCAACGGGTACCGGAAACTGAATCCGGCGGCAGAATCCATACGTCGACTGCCACCGTGGCCGTCCTTCCAGAAGCGGAGGAAGTCGAAGTGGAAATCCATGAAAAAGATATCCGTGTCGACACGTTCGCATCGAGCGGTCCGGGCGGTCAAAGCGTCAATACGACGATGTCGGCAGTGCGTATCACTCATATACCGACAGGCATCGTCGTTTCCATCCAGGATGAAAAATCGCAAATCAAAAACAGGGAAAAAGCGATGAAAGTGCTTCGTGCCAGAGTCTATGACAAATATCAGCAGGAAGCCCAGGCGGAGTATGATGAAACGAGGAAATCCGCTGTCGGTACGGGGGACCGTTCGGAACGGATCCGCACGTACAACTTTCCGCAAAACCGTGTCACCGATCACCGGATTGGGCTGACGATCCAGAAACTCGATCAAATCTTGGACGGGGAGCTCGACGAATTCATCGAAGCGCTCATCCTCCATGAACAAACGGAAAAATTGGAAAGTATCGGTGAATAAGATGGTGAAAAAGCAATATGAAGTCCTCCGATGGGCTTCTCTTTTTTTAGAAAAAAACAATCGGGAAAGCCGGGTGGCCGAGCTTCTCCTCCAGCACCATCTCGGTGTTTCCCGTGCGGTCTTTTTCGCAAACATGCAAGAGGACATTCCCGACGACATTTACGAGGCGTTTAAAGCGGATATTGAGAAACACGCAGAAACCGGTGTGCCGCTGCAGCACCTCACAGGTTACGAATATTTTTACGGCCGACGTTTCACGGTGGATGAACATGTACTCATCCCCCGCCCGGAAACGGAAGAACTCGTCCAGCATGTCATCCGGCATGGCGTTGATTTTCGAAAAAAACCTTTGCGCATCGTCGACGTCGGAACAGGCAGCGGAGTGATTGCGATCACGTTGAAACTCGAACGGTCAGATGCGGAAGTTTTTGCCACTGACATTTCTGCGGAGGCGCTTCAAGTTGCAAAGAAAAATGCTGCTGCTTGGAATGCCGATGTTGCGTTTTTGCAAGGGAATTTCCTCGAACCGCTCATCGAACGGGAAATGGTTGTGGATATCCTCGTATCCAACCCCCCTTACATTGCGGAGAAGGAAAGAAATGTTTTGTCCGACACGGTGAAAAATTTTGATCCGGAACTTGCCCTGTTTGCCGGAGACGACGGGCTTTCCGCCTATAAAGAAATCATCCGGCAAGCAAAGCGCGTCGTCCGTCCGGGAGGTCTTATTGCTTTTGAAATCGGCCACGAGCAAGGAAATGCCGTGAAAAAGCTGTTGATGGAAACCTTCCCATACAGTGATGTGGACATTTTACAAGATATCAACAAGAAAGATCGCATCGTCACCGCAAAAATTGAAAAAGTTTAAATTTTACTAGAATACTAGTTTAAATTTCATTTTTCTTGGCCAAACTGTGGATAATTCGTTGGAAAAGGAGTTTCGGAAATGAAAAAACTAGTATTCTTTTCTTTTGTCATCATTTTTTTGTGGATAAATCTTTCCGGGTGGCTGGGCGAAGAAGACACCACCCTCGACTATGAAGTGATTCCGGATGAAGCGATCCGATTGCGGATACTTGCCAACAGTGATGCGGAAGAAGATCAAGACGTGAAACATCTTGTTCGGGATCGGGTGAGTGAAGTCGTCAGCAGTTGGGTGGAAGATATGGACGATATCGATGAGGCGCGGAATCTGATCCAATCCCGTCTACCGGAAATCGAAGTAATCGTTCGGAATGTTTTGGAAGAAGCGGGTGAGGATGGCGGCGGCTTTACGGTCGACTACGGAACAAACATCGCTTTTCCGATGAAATTGTATGGCGATTATCTCTATCCACCTGGTGAGTATGAAGCGATTTTAATCACAATTGGTGAAGGCGCCGGCTCCAATTGGTGGTGCGTCCTTTTCCCGCCTCTTTGCTTCCTCGATTTTTCATTCGGAACAACCGTCGAGGCCAAAGAGAATACGGAACAAGAAGAGGAAGAAGAGGAGGAAAAGAAGCCAAAAGTGAAATTTTTTCTACTGGAATGGTTCGGTTTGTCATAGTTTTCCCGAAAATGCATAAAATGCGAGAAAGGGATTCAACAAATCTACTTGAGGTGAATCGAATGAAAGTAATGTCCGTGAAACATGCGACTTATGAACAAATTGAAAATTTTCTCAGCAGAAATGAAAACATCGATAAATCGCTTCTTTTCGAAAAAGGATTTGTCGTTGAGATCCAAGGACAAATCGAGGCCAGTTTTATTTTGGAGGAATTGGATTCGGGCGGAATTTGGCTGAAGCAGCTTTACATCACCCAGCATCATGCGGCAAAACTTCCGGTCTTGCTGGAAACGATTTTGCAAATCGCGAAGAAAAAGCAAGCGGACACCGTATATGTCCACAGCCACCAACCGGTTGTGGATATCTTGCTCGAAGCCCTTGAATTCAAACAGGAAAAAGAGAAGTTGCCGATTACCAAAAATCCAGTCGTGGCGGGCAATTGGTGGTGTTATCACGTCTCTTGATCGGTGGATGAAGTTATCCCCGATAAGCTGTGAATAACGTGTTGATTACTTGCCTGCAGACGTCAAAAACACAAATGTTTTACATTTTATCCTGTGGATAATCGTTCACAGGATTTTTTGTGGATAAGTGGATGGGAATGGTTCGGTTTCTTGCAATGAATGTCGGGCAAATTGCACAAAATGGAATAATCATCTAAACTAAACAAAGAAATAATCGCAAAAAAGAAGGTAAATGATGGAAACGAAAAGATGGTTGATCAATGAAAAAATGAATATGGAAAAAACGATACGAGAAGTTGTGGCCTTATTGAAAAAAGGTGAAACGGTCGCTTTCCCGACAGAGACGGTTTACGGTCTTGGAGCAGATGCGACGAATGCAGAGGCGGTCGCAAAAATTTTCCAAGCGAAAGGCCGTCCGCAAGACAACCCGCTCATTGCCCATGTCGCAACGGTCGATCAATTGAAAAGGCTCGTCGACGATTTACCTGGTTATGTTGAAAAGCTGATTGCCGAATTTTCACCTGGCCCTTTGACATACGTGCTTCCAGACAACGGCACTTGTGCACCGAACGTGACGGCAGGTTTATCCACAATTGCTGTGAGGATTCCCGATCACCCGGTGGCGCTTGCCATTCTCGAAGCATGTGATTTTCCGGTTGCCGCTCCAAGCGCCAATCTCTCCGGAAAACCGAGTCCGACGACGGCTGACCATGTGTATGAAGATTTGGCCGGGAAAATCGCAGGAATTGTCGATGGTGGCCCGACCGGGATTGGTGTCGAATCGACAGTGATTTTTTGTGATGAGCATGATGTCGTCATTCTCCGTCCCGGCGGAATTATAGAGGAGCAGATCGAAAAAATTGTTCCGGTTCGACAAACGGTGGAAAAAGCTGTTGATAAACCGGAATCTCCAGGGATGAAATATAAACATTATTCTCCGGAAGTGCCGTTATGGCTTGTCCACGGTGACGCAGAAAAAATCCGTTCCGTCATCGAAGCGGAAAAGGCAAAAGGGAAAAAAATCGCCCTTCTTGCCCGTGACCATTTGTTTCAGGAAGTCCATGCGGATGTGGAGTTGCGGCTTGGCGGGAGTTTGCAAGAAGCGGCGAATAAATTATATGACAACTTACGCAAAGTCAAAAAAACCGATGCTGATTTGATCGTGTCTGAAGTGTTCCCTGAATCGGGAATTGGTCATGCTCTCATGAACCGCTTGAATAAAGCGAAGAATCGTTCGATTGAATGATGTTTGGTGAAAAGGAACATTTTCACCTGGAAAAATGCTTTCTGGTGGCTAGGGGTAAGGTCGTTTTGTCTTGGGGTTGATTTTACATGTTGAAGGCATCATCAAAGTTATATGCACTGAGATGTCCAAGTCGTCCTGATTGAAAGTTTAGTGATTTTTTCCATAATGACTTTACTTCAGTAATAAGGAAATGTATCGGATTTTACACAAACGCCTTTTTCCACTAAGGAATAAGGTGTTTTTTGATGCAGATGTTCTACCTTAAGAAACGGATGGCGTCCATACGCCCGCATATTTTTTGATAAGGACGTCTATGATCGCTCGTCATCGAGACGTCCGTGTTGTTCGGCCATGAAGCATATCTTGCTCCTTGCGTGCATACATTGTACAAGCCTGTCCAAGGAGGAGATGATGCTGGAAAATAGTGGCGATTTGCTCACCCTTATTTTCATGGCGCAAGCTCTTGCGCTGGACGCTTTTTCGGTCTGCCTTGGGCTTGGCATGCAACCATTAAGGCTGAAGCGGATAGTGTGGATTGCCATCGTCATTGGTGCTTTCCATTTCATCATGCCTTTTATCGGAATCATGTTGGGGAAAATGGCTGCAGCTCCCTTTGAAAACTATGGCCAATTGATCAGTGGGTTGATTTTGATGTTTATCGGCTGTCAAATGTTTTTCGGTGCCTTTACAGAGGAAAAAAAGCTTTACCTCCAACCGGTTGGCGTCGGCCTGTTCATCCTCGCATGTTCAGTGAGTCTCGATAGTTTCACAGTCGGGTTTGGACTCGGTATCGCAGGGGCAAAAATCGCCCTCGCCCTTATTTTGTTCGGTATCTCAAGCGCCGTTCTTTCAGCTTTTGCCCTTTTAATCGGCCGTCGTGTCCAAGGATTCCTAGGAAAATACAGTGAACTACTCGGTGGCAGCATCCTCATCGGTTTCGGTATGCACATGTTGTTTGTTTGAATTTTTGGGGTGGTGATTGGAAAATCCGGATTCCTTCAAACGTTTGTTTGCCGTCTCGCCATGAGATAGATGAAGCGCTATGACAAAAGCTTTCAAGACCCATAAATGATGTGAAAGCTCTCGTGGATGGCTTTTTCCGCACATGAACGGCCTGAAAGCGATCGTGAATCCTTTCAAAGCGTTTGCACCAACCCCAAAAGCGCTCCAACTCCTCACCAAGCGCTTGCACTAGCTGCAAAAACACTCCGCCCCATCTTCACGGGGTTGTATGCGTTTACGCCATGCGACCCATCGATAATTCATTAGAACTAGACCGTAACAGGACTAAATCACTATAACAGAAATGTCCAAAATTAGCTCCGGCTCTGTCCGGATGCTAAAGATTGTGTTATATTTATACTAGAAGCAATCCGTATTTTTGGAGGTTTGTGGATGAACATATTATTTGTATGTACGGGGAATACGTGTCGGAGTCCGATGGCTGAGGCGTTGTTTCGGGACAAATATCCTGGAGCGAACGTACAGTCAGCGGGAGTTTTTGCTGCAAACGGTACCAAAGCTAGTGCCAATGCCTTAAAAGCTTTGGCGGAGATCGATATCGATTTTGACCATCGTTCCCAGCAGGTCACTGAAGAACTCCTGAGTTGGGCTGATCTCGTGCTGACGATGACGACACAGCATAAACAGTTGTTGATTGCGGAATATCCGAACTTTCGGGAGAAGTTTTACACGTTGAAAGAATATGTGTCAACACCGAATGATGAGGAAATACAACGATTACAAGCGAGCATGGAAAACAAACGCCGGGAATTCATTGCGGAAAATCCACATCTCAGCAGTGAAGAATTGCAGAAAAAATTGGCAGAGCTTGTACAAAAAGAATCCGAAAAACTCAAACAGTTCGAGTTCGGGAGCCAATATGATATTTCCGATCCTTTTGGTGGTGACCTGGAGCTGTATCGTAGAACAAGAGTAGAATTAGAGAAACTGATCGATCGCCTCATCGAAAAAATCGAAGCGACCAAGGGGGAATAAAAATATGGAGAGGAAATATTCGTTCAGCATCCGCAAAAAACTTGTTTTATTCACCGTATCATTGGCAATCATCACGTACAGCACGTCATTCGTGTTCATCTTTTTCCTATACGATTGGTTTGAAGAATACATACCATTCAGTGTCGAGTGGTGGTCCGTCATCACATTCATCCTCGGAATCATTTGGTCCGGGATTTTGGCTTTTTCATTCGCCAAACTCATTACCAAACCGATTGAAAATCTGGAGGAAGCCGCTAATATTGCAGCTGAAGGGAATTTGGCGCAAAAAGTGGAAATTCCGAAGTCCGATGATGAAATCCGTGGGCTGGCGACATCATTCAGCGCCATGCTCGATAATTTGAGCAGTATCGTGCATAATATTGAGGAAAACTTCAATAAAACGAATCAAGCGGTCATTCAAATGAAGGAAGCATCGAGCACGGCTTATGCCCATTCCAATTTGATCGGTCGATCGATTGGGGAAATTTCAAAAGGTGCCGAAGATTCCTCGGAAGCGATCCAAAACACAGCCGAGTCGGTGGAAATCGCTTCTGATCTTGCCCGCAAAGTGCAGGACCGGGCTGAAGAGTCGAAAAACAAATCGAATCAGATGCTCGATACGCTGAGTACGACCCAGCGTGTTGTGACGAGTCTCGTCGAAGGCATCGATCGGATTGCAAAAGAACAGCAAGCATCGCTCCATGATGTGGAAAATTTGAAAAACAATGCGTTCCAAGTCGAATCGATTATCACGATGGTCGGTGAAATCGCCGAGCAGACGAATCTCCTTGCTTTGAATGCGTCCATTGAAGCGGCCCGGGCAGGGGAGCACGGTCAAGGCTTTGCCGTCGTAGCCGAGGAAATCCGGAAACTGGCTGACCAGAGCGCTCAAGCCGTTCAACAAATATCCAATTTGATCGGTGCCATTCAAGATGATGTGAAAAATGTTGTCGAAAACATCAATCAAAATGTTGTTTTTGCCAATAAAGAAGCGGAAAATGGCCAGAAGACGAGCATCACCTTTGAAGAGATGTCGCATTCTGTGAAGGAGGTCGCTTCGGAAATTGAAACGATTTCCAAACTTGTCGATCGGCAACTCGAATCCATCCAAGATACGAGCAGAGAATCCCAAGAAGTCGCCGCCATCGCTGAAGAAACTTCTGCGGGTGCCCAAGAAGTGAATGCGGCGGTCCAAGAACAAGTGGCGAGCATCGAGGAATTGGAACGTTTAGCGTCGGAAATTGAAGAACATGCCAACAGGTTGAAAAAACAAATCCATCAATTTCAATTTTAAAAATGAAAGGAAGAGACACCATGAAAGTTTTGATTACCGGGGATCATGCGGGGATGACCCTCCGCAACGAAATTGCCGATTTACTGGATGAAATGGGTATTGAATATGAGGATGCCGGAGCAAGTTGCACGACATCCGTCGATTATCCGGACTATGCGCTGCCGGCTGCGGAACGTGTCGCAAGCGGGGAGTTTGACAGGGGAATTTTCATTTGCGGAACTGGAATCGGCATGTCCATCGCAGCGAACAAAGTGAAAGGGATTCGCTGTGCCCTCGTGAGTGATGTTTACAGTGCCCGGGCAACGAGAGAGCATAACAATTCCAACGTGCTTGCCCTCGGAGAACGAGTCATCGGGCCAGCCTTAGCTAGGGAAATCGCCAAAGTTTGGCTGGAAACGGAATTCCAAGGCGACCGTCATCAACGGCGCATCGACAAAATCCATACTTATGAAGAAGAGCACGGAGAATAATTGACATTTGGTCTAGTTTTTCGTTTGAAATCTTGATAATCTATAGGGGAGCGAAGGAAATTTTCCGATCGCTTTTGATGAAACATAACAAGCTGGCGAATTGTCGAGGACATCGCCAAGCTTTACGCAAGTTGTCACAGCGTCAAAAGCACGGATCGGATTTGGTCTGATTTTTCCTTTGTCACTGATCTGAAAAAAAGGGACATCATCCAATCGACCCGAAACGAATCGGAGGCGATAAACAGTGCAAGAACAAATCAAACAAGATTTAAAAAGCGTTGTCGATGAATGGCTTGCTTCGGATTATTTGAAAAAAGGCGGGCTGTTCGTCGTCGGTTGTTCGACAAGTGAAGTCCTCGGGGAAAAAATCGGAACGGCAGGGACGGAAGACGTTGCGGCACTTATTTTTGCAGAACTCGAACGTTTGAAAAATGAAACGGGAATCCATCTCGCTTATCAATGCTGTGAACATTTGAACCGTGCCCTCGTCGTTGAACGGGAAGCGCTTGAAGCGTACAACCTGGAAGAAGTGACCGTCGTACCTGTTCCGGAAGCGGGCGGTTCGATGGCTTCCTACGCTTATAAGCATATGGATCGTCCCGTAGTCGTCGAATCCCTTGAAAGGCAAGCCCATGCCGGGATGGATATCGGCGAGACGATGATCGGCATGCATTTGAAATCCGTCGTCGTTCCTCTCCGTTTCAGCAAAAAGTACATCGGGGAAGCAAGGCTTGGTTTGGCAAGGACAAGACCGAAATTGATCGGTGGACAACGTGCGGTTTACGATGGTGTCAGGAACTGAGCATGAGAAAGCTATCTAATCTTTGAAATTTTGAAAAGCAGGGGGTCAAAAAGTGGAACAAGTAAAGCAAGCTGCGTTAAAAAAAGCGGATCCGGAAATTTTTGAAGCAATCGAAAAAGAAAAGGAGCGTCAGCAAAACAACATCGAGCTGATCGCATCGGAAAACTTTGTCTCCGAAGCGGTCATGGAAGCGATGGGTTCGGTGCTGACGAATAAATACGCGGAAGGATACCCGGGCAAACGCTACTATGGCGGTTGTGAATTCGTCGACGTTGCGGAAGACTTGGCTCGTAATCGGGTGAAAGAACTGTTCGGAGCGGAACATGCCAACGTCCAGCCCCACTCCGGAGCACAGGCGAACATGGCGGTTTATTCCGCATTGTTGGAGCCGGGAGACACGGTTCTTGGTATGAATTTGAGCCACGGTGGACACCTCACCCACGGAAGCCCAGTCAACTTCAGCGGAAAATTATACAACTTCGAAGCGTATGGTGTCGACAAAGAAACGGAACAACTCAATTATGATGTCGTTTTGGAAAAAGCGAAAGAAGTGAAACCGAAGCTCATCGTTGCAGGTGCCAGCGCTTATTCCCGCACCATCGATTTTGCGAAGTTCCGGGAGATCGCCGATGAAGTGGGAGCTTATTTGATGGTGGACATGGCTCATATCGCAGGCCTTGTCGCCGCTGGACTCCATCCGAATCCGGTACCGTATGCGGATGTGGTGACGACCACAACCCATAAAACGTTGCGTGGCCCCCGTGGTGGTGTCATCCTTTGCAAAGCGGAATATGCGAAAAAAATCGACAGCGCCGTCTTCCCGGGCATGCAAGGTGGTCCGCTCATGCATGTCATCGCAGCCAAAGCGGTTGCTTTTAAAGAAGCGCTCTCCGATGAATTCAAGGAATATGCGAAACAAGTCGTGAAAAATGCGGCTGTTTTGGCGGAAGAATTGACGAAAGCGGGAGTGCGTGTCGTTTCCGGCGGGACGGACAACCACTTGCTTTTGCTTGACATGAAGCCGCTTGGTCTCACGGGAAGAGATGCTGAAAAAGTGTTGGATGATATTTTGATTACGACTAATAAAAATACGATTCCTTTTGATACGGAAAGTCCGGCAGTAACGAGCGGAATCCGTGTCGGAACTGCCGCAGTCACCACCCGTGGTTTCAAAGAACCGGAAATCCGCGAAGTGGCGGCTATTATGGTGACGGCTTTGCAAAACTATGAAAACGAACAAGTGTTGAATGAAATGAGACAACGAGTGTTGAATTTGACTGAACGTTTCCCGCTTTACGATTGATCGTTGAAGCCCGTTTGGAGCAATCCGAACGGGTTTTTTAGTGCGATTGTTCCGGTGTTCATGGAATGAGGGACTGAGGTTATTGCTTTTCTTTGGCTGACGAATATCGGGGATGATTCGATTTTTCGATGAATGGATATTTTGCCGTTTTCCGGAAAAACTCGTTTAAGAAATTGAAATTTTTGTCGACGATACTTGAATAACTTGTCGATTTTCTGTAAGCTTTTATAGATATGAAAATTTTAAGGAGTGATCTCGGACATGGGTAAAGTACACGTATTAGATCATCCGTTAATTCAACATAAATTAACGCGCATCCGTGACAAAAACACAGGTACAAAAGAATTCCGTGAACTTGTTGACGAAGTGGCCATGTTGATGGCCTTTGAAATCACTCGGGACCTCCCGCTGAAAGAAGTGGAAACGGAAACTCCGGTGACGACTGCCAAAACGAAAGAACTCGTCGGTAAAAAAATCGGTCTCATTCCAATCCTCCGTGCCGGCTTGGGAATGGTCGAAGGCATGAGGAAACTGATTCCTGCGGCGAAAGTCGGACATATCGGACTATACCGCGATCCGGAAACGTTGCAACCGGTGGAATATTACATTAAACTTCCATCCGACATTTCCGAACGTGAACTGATCGTCATCGACCCGATGTTGGCGACGGGAGGATCGGCGAACGATGCCATCCATTCATTGAAAAAACGTGGCGCACAACATATTAAGCTCATGTGCCTCATCGCTGCACCTGAGGGTGTCGACGTGATTCAAAAAGAACACCCGGATGTCGACATTTACTTAGCCGCAATCGACGAACGGTTAGATGAAAAAGGATATATCATCCCTGGCCTTGGCGATGCAGGTGACCGTCTATTCGGTACAAAATAAAAACAAGCACGCAATGAGCCGCTCCGGAATCTACTGACAATGCACCCGATTCCGCAGCGCGCCTTGCGTGCTTTTTTGCTGCCTGGGTCAAAACGGGTCTGTCCCTGATTGACCCAGCGGGCCTGATGTGATCCAGTGGGTCAATCGGGGACTGTCCCGTTTTGTCCCATATACATAGTTTTGTGTTTTCAGGAAAACATGAGGGATAGCACTAAAAAGAGGAGACACGTTATGTATCGATTTTTGTTGATCGCACTCATCATCCTGATTTTCCCTGCCTCAACCGTACATGCCGTCGAAACGGAAACGATCCTCATCGAAGTGGAAGGGGACGTGATGGAACACCGCTCCTACATCAAAACGTACCATCCATTCATCGAAGTCGTTGAAACATACTCAGTTCTTTTCAATGGACTTGCCCTCCAAGGGAAACCGGAAAACTTGAAGCGGCTACATACAGAGGATTTCATCAAAAGTGTCCACCAAGTCCAAACATACGGAACGATGTCTGCTGATCCAGGCTCATCAAACGATGCAAGTACATACACCGATGTAAAGCTTGATGTGCCACCGCAACTTCGTCAAATCCCAGTGCCAGTGACCGGACAAACATCCGACCGCATCCTTCATACAACTGCTATTCCCAAGGCAACGACACCAGAGTTCACTGGAAAAAACGTCAAAGTCGCTGTCATCGATACAGGCATCGACTATAACCACCCGGATTTAAAAGAAAACTTTTCCGGTGGCTTTGATGTTTTTGATTTCGATCCGGACCCGATGGAGACGTTGCCGGAAGAAGGGATGCCGACAAACCACGGCACCCATGTCGCCGGCATCATTGCTGCAAACGGGGAACTGAAAGGAGTTGCACCGGATGCTTCGATTCACGCTTATCGGGCACTCGGTCCCGGAGGATTCGGCACGACCGTACATGTCCTTGCCGCCCTGGAACAAGCGGTGAACGATGACGTGGACATCATCAACCTTTCCCTTGGGAACAACGTGAATGGTCCGGATTACCCAACGAGCACGGCCGTCAACAAAGCGGTGGAACTCGGCATCCCGGTTGTCATCGCTAATGGAAACAGCGGTCCGCACCCTTGGACGGTAGGCAGCCCTGCAACCGCTTCGAAGGCACTGTCTGTCGGCGCTGCCCAACCTCCGACAAGCATCCCTTATCTTTTTCATCCGAGGGAAGAAAAGCAAATCCCGCTTTCACCGATGCAAGGTGCACCAGATTGGAATTTGGAAAAAGATTATGCTCTCGCCATTGGTGAGTCTGAGGAGAACGTTCGTGGAAAAATCGTCCTCGTCCAGCGCAGTATCGTTACATTTCGTGACCTTGCTCTTGAAGCGCAGGAAAAGGGTGCGGTCGCTTTGCTGATTTATAATGATGAAGCCGGTTCGTTCCTTGGGGCAGTCGATAATTCCGATGATGCGATTGAAATCCCCGTCGCTGGACTTTCCGCTGAGGACGGGGAGTGGCTTCTGAATCATGCTGGCGATTATGTGGAAACAGAGTATGATAAGCTCGAACTCACCATTGCCGATTTCAGCTCCCGTGGGCCGGTCACCGTCAATTGGCAAATCAAACCCGACCTCGCTGCTCCCGGGACAAATGTGAATAGCACTGTGCCTGGAGGTTATGAACATTTCAGCGGAACGAGTATGGCCGCCCCCTATGTCGCCGGCTCCATCGCTTTACTGAAAGAAGCCCATCCCGACTGGAATGTCGAAAAAATTTACAGTGCTTTGAAGACGACCGCCCAACCTTTATTTGCCGATGATGGTTCATTACACCCACCATCCGTTCAGGGGCATGGCATCGTTCAACCGGATGAAGCACTCACAGCTCCGACAATCATCTATAATGGAACGCTCGAAGTAGGTAAAATTTCCAATCGTCAAGAAAATAAAAAATTCACCATCACCGTGGAGAATCGAACATCCGAGACGCAACGGTTCACCTTTGATGTTCCGAAACAGCAAAAAGGGATCCGGTGGAAAGTGCCGCTTGCTTTTATCGTTCCCCCTCATGAATCCGAAGAAATTGACTTGGAATTGAAAGTTCGCAGTTACGACCTTCCATTGGGAATCCATGAAGGTTTTTTGCAATTGATCGAAAAAACGACAAACAAATCGTATCATTTGCCATATTTATTGATCAACCAGTCGGCGGATCAACCGAAAATCGCAGGCGTTGAATTCAGCTTGAAGCCGCTATCTGAGGATATGTATAAATATAGTCTATATATAACGGAGCCATTACAATCTTTGACAATCGATCTGTACGAACAAGACATGCTTGCTTATCGAGGAAATTTGCTCCGTCTCGATTCTCCCGATGTCGGCATGAATGAAGGTGACATCCCTCAATACGAGCTGACTCCAGGATCCTATCTTGGGCTCATCACTGCCATAACGATGGATGGGGAAGTTGAAATTGAGGAAGTGCCGATTTATATCGATTAGTTTTTTATGAGCACCTCTGGAAAAGTGCGAGGTGAATAGATTCATAAGTGGCTTTGCGGGCTGTACGAGCGCTTTGGACAGGGTGATGAGCACTAATACACGAGGTGTAGGCTCTTTTAGGCCATCCACGAGTGTTCGGGGCATTCATGAGCGGATAACATAACAAGGGTTGACGAGCACACAAACAAGTTCATGAGCGTTTTCGCCTTATTCTCGAGCGGATATTCGTCCAGTATGACTGATTTGACGAACGATTGTATTGGCTGCTCATGGGTCACGTAAAAGCGCTCATGAACCCGTGATAAACGCTCGTGAGCTCGCCCAATGCGCTTGCCCCAGCTCAAAAGTTACTCGCATTCATTCATCCCAATCCCGCTCACAATCCCTTACTATTCAGAGCATTGACTTCCATCCATCGCCGATTCCATTCTTCCGGAAAATTCCCACCCATCTCTACATCCGATAAACCAAGAAAAAACCGTCCACCCCACCTTAACAATCGAAAATATATTGTCAGAAAAACCAAAAACCGTTCACAGAAACGTCAAATTTGCAACAGGGCATTTCCGATATAATAGACCTTGTACATTTTTTGTTTTATAACAGTTATTGTCTGAACACGGTCAAAAAGACGACTCGGACAGAAGACGATTTTGCTTTGTGTTTCTAATTGACAATCGCAACGTTTATAAGGTAAACTAGCTTAGTGTGAGTAAGACAATTTTCAATGTTAAATTGAAAATTGGTCCCACATTGTTAAAATATACACAAATAGGGAAAATTGTCATGCTGGAATGAAAAATTTACATGATACATAGGAAAAAACCGTTGTAAATTTCACTTTTCAGATGGGGTCCGAATAAATCCAGAAAATGTGATAGATTCCCGACATATCCGGAAAGCGGCAACTCATTAGGGGTTAGTGGTTGGAACCGAGGACCGGCCATCCGCAAACCGGTAAACGGCAGCTTGCAATCAGGGATGACATCCAGCCATCTTGGAAGCGGCAGCCCGACACCGGGAAATGAGTCGCAGCCTGCAGGTCCGGAAGAAAAGCAATCCGTGTATGACAGCCCAAAAACGAGGGGATGTCCTCGATCGCTCGTATGTTTCACTTTAGGAGTAGAGTAACATGAATGAATTTGACAGGATGGTGTTACGTCAACGGAAGTGGATGCTGTATTTGCTTGCACTGCTCGTACTCGGGGCTGGGTTTCTTCCTTATACAAGAGTGTTCAACGGCCTTGTATTAGGTGGAGCGATCAGCTTTTTCAATCTCTGGCTGCTTCAGCACAAAACGAAAGTGATCGGTGATGATGCGGCAGAGAAGGGTGAAGCACGAGGGAGTTTGGGAACGTTATCAAGAATGGCGGCGGCAATACTTGCCGCAGTCATAGCCATACGCTTTGAGGAACATTTTCATATTATCGCTGTAGTAATCGGTCTGATGCTGTCCTACATTGTGATTTTACTCGACCGTTCCATTTATTTTTTGTCTGAAAAAGACGAAAATGGAAAATGACTGCAGCTTGATAATATAATAAGACTTCAACCATCAACCTGATTGGCACCGACCCTAGGTGACCACAATAATCATCGATGCAAAGGGGTGATAATTTTGGATCATACAGCTCCAATAGTTGAAGATGTGTTTGGGATATCCTGGCTGGACTTCAACCTCGCAAACGTATTCATGATTGCAGTAATATCCATTCTCGTATTCGTCGTATGCGTATGGTTCAGCAGAAATCTCCAAATGAAACCGACTGGTAAACAAAACTTCATGGAGTGGTGTGTTGAGTTTGTCAAAGGGATCATCAGTGACACGATGGATTGGAAAACAGGAAAAGTATTCCTTCCACTAGGACTGACGCTCATTTTCTACATCCTATTCAGTAACATTGCAGGACTTGTCACTGTAGTCACCGTCGGAACTGATTTATGGTGGAAATCACCGACAGCGGATGCGACCTTGACGTTGACCTTGTCGGCGATGGTCGTCTTGATGACCCACTATTATGGAGTCAAACTACGGGGCACGAAACATTATTTAAAAACATTTATCAGCCCTGTCCCGCTCATGGCACCATTTAAAATCATCGAAGAGTTCACCAACACATTGACGCTTGGTCTCCGTCTCTTCGGTAACTTATATGCGGGAGAAATTTTATTGAGCTTGCTGATCGGACTGGCAGTTTCCGGATTCACTTCAGGAATCTTTTCCGGGATTTTCGGATTCGTTTTATCTGCTGTACCGACGCTCGCATGGATGGGCTTCAAGCTGTTCATCGGGGCCATTCAGTCTTACGTTTTCGTTATGTTAACAATGGTTTATATGTCTCATAAAGTGAGCGAAAGCCATTAAAATAAAAAAATAATTTCGTTTTGAGATAAAAAAAGGAGGAAATTTTATAATGGGAGCTTTAGCAGCAGCAATTGCAATCGGACTTGCGGCACTAGGTGCAGGTCTAGGAAACGGGATGATTGTAAGTAAAGCATTGGAAGGAATTGCAAGACAACCTGAATTGAGAGGTTCATTGCAAGGGACGATGTTTATTGGGGTAGCACTTGTTGAGGCGATTCCAATCATCGCTGCAGTTATCGCATTTATGGCCTTGTAATAACACGTCCGGAAATACGTTGAAGATGGCGAGGATCGGAATGCGGAATCTTCGCCATTCCTTTATGTAGTCGATATCGATTTTGATTCGGATAGATTTTCTAAAACCGTGGAAGGAGTGAAAACGGTGCATGCATACATTGACCTATTGACATTAGGTGCGGGTGTAGGGGGACTGCGTGTGGGCGACATGCTCGTACAGCTCATCTTTTTCCTCATCTTGCTCGCTCTATTGAAAAAGTTCGCATGGGGTCCACTCATGAACATGATGGAAAAACGTGAAAATTACGTTGCCAATGAAATAGAACAAGCGGAAAAAAGCCGCGCAGAAGCTGAAAAAGCAGCAAAAGAAGCAGCCGCGCAGCTGCAAAGTGTCAGAGAAGAAGCGCAAAAAATCATTGAAGATGCAAAAAACGCCGGATTACGACAGGAACAGGATATCATCGAATCTGCCCGTAAAGAAGCTGAACGCATCAAAGAACAAGCTCAGGCGGATATCCAAAACGAAAAAGAACAAGCAATCCAAGCACTACAAGCACAAGTCGCTTCCCTGTCTGTACTCGTTGCCAGCAAAGTGATCGAGAAAGAAATCGATGAAAAAGACCAAGCGGCATTCATCGATGAATACATTAAAGAGATAGGAGAAGAGCAATGAGTGATGTCGTAGTAGCCAAGCGTTATGCGGATGCTCTTTTTCAGCTGGGTCAAGAAAAAGCGACGCTCGATCAAATGGAAAACGATCTTGCCGTCGTACGCGATGTCTTTAAAGATAACGAACAATTGAATGCATTCCTGGCGCATCCGAAAGTGAGCGGAGAACAAAAAGAAAAGCTGTTGACCGACAGTTTGAAAGGTCTACATAACGATGTCGTGAACACAGTGAGACTTCTCGTACAACGTCAACGTACGACGCTCATTCCAGCCATTGTCGATGCGTTCATTCAAAATGTGAACGATGCAAAAGGAATTGAAGTTGCGACTGTTTATTCCGTCCGCGAATTGACCGACGAAGAAAAACAAAGTTTGAGGACTGCTTTTGCCAATCGAATCGGCAAAAACACGATCGAATTCGAAAACATCGTCGATCCGACCTTGATCGGAGGCATTAAAATCCGCGTCGGCAATACGATTTACGACGGTTCCATCAGCGGAAAACTGAACCGGATCGAACGGAAAATAAAAGCAGCGGACAAATGATGATAGGGGTGATCATGGTATGAGCATTAAAGCGGAAGAAATAAGTAAGCTGATAAAACAGCAGATTGAAACCTTCGAAGCCGATATCGAAGTATCCGATGTCGGGACAGTCATTGAAGTCGGTGACGGGATCGCCCGTGCACACGGCCTGGAAAACGCAATGGCTGGAGAATTGTTGGAATTTGAAAATGGAGTCATGGGACTCGCACAAAACTTGGAAGAATCGAACGTAGGTATCGTTATCCTAGGTGAATATACAGATATTAAAGAAGGTACGGAAGTGCGCCGTACCGGAAGAATCATGCAAGTACCGGTCGGAGAGGAACTTTTGGGACGGGTTGTGAACACACTTGGCCAGCCGATTGATGGAAAAGGCCCGATCAACACAACGAAATCCCGACCAATCGAAGCGCAAGCACCGGGGGTTATGGATCGTCAATCCGTTTTTGAACCATTGCAAACGGGAATCAAAGCGATTGACGCACTCGTGCCAATTGGGCGTGGTCAGCGTGAATTGATCATCGGAGACCGGCAAACAGGTAAAACAACGGTTGCGATCGATACGATCATCAACCAAAAAGATCAAGATATGATTTGTATCTATGTTGCAATCGGGCAGAAAGAATCGACCATCCGTTCTACGGTTGAAACCCTTCGTCGTTATGGTGCATTGGACTACACAATCGTGGTAGCCGCATCTGCATCCGACCCTGCACCGATGTTGTATCTTGCACCATATGCAGGAGTTGCAATGGGTGAAGAGTTCATGTACAACGGAAAGCATGTCCTCGTCGTATATGACGACTTATCCAAACAAGCGACAGCTTATCGTGAACTTTCCTTGCTGTTACGTCGTCCACCTGGACGTGAAGCGTTTCCTGGGGATGTTTTCTACTTGCACTCCCGTCTGTTGGAACGTGCGGCTAAACTCAGTGACGCAAAAGGCGGCGGTTCGTTAACGGCACTTCCATTCGTTGAAACACAAGCCGGCGACATTTCCGCCTATATTCCAACGAACGTCATCTCCATTACGGACGGACAAATTTTCTTGCAGTCCGACTTGTTCTTCTCCGGTGTACGTCCGGCGATCAACCCAGGACTTTCCGTATCCCGTGTCGGAGGAGACGCACAAATCAAAGCGATGAAAAAAGTCGCAGGTACCTTGCGTTTGGATCTTGCATCTTACCGTGAACTCGAAGCGTTCGCTCAATTCGGTTCCGACTTGGATAAAGCGACCCAAGCGAAGTTGAACCGTGGGGAACGTACGGTGGAAGTGTTGAAACAAGGTTTGCACAAACCATTGCCTGTTGAGAACCAAGTGATGATCATCTACGCTTTGACGAAAGGATATCTCGATGATATTCCAGTAGAGGACGTCCAACGCTTTGAAGAAGAAATGAACGTCTGGATGGCTACAAATGCCGAAGAATTGCTCGAAGAAATCCGCACGACCGGAAATCTTCCAGATGAAGAAAAAATGAACGAAGCCATTGAAGCCTTTAAAAACACATTCCTACCAAGCGAAAGTGCTGAGTAATCATTGACGGAATATATTTGGGGCAAATCGATTGTTCAATCATTTTGAAGGAGCAAGGGATTCACATGCTGCATAACATCCCTGCATCATCATTTGCCCCGTCTACCCAAACTACTCAGAAAGGGTGGTGAAACAGCTTGGCATCACTTAGAGATTTGAAATCACGTATTGATTCGACAAAAAAGACGAAACAAATCACCGGCGCGATGGAAATGGTTTCTGCCGCCAAATTGGGGAAAGCCGAACGTAACGCAAAAGGTTTTGTCCCATATATGGAAAAAATCCAAGAAGTGGTCGGCAGCATCGCAAGCAGCAATCCGGATGTCACCCACCCGATGCTTACAAAACGGGAAGTGAAAAAAACCGGTTATCTCATTGTCACATCGGATAAAGGACTAGTTGGAGCATACAACAGTCACATTTTGCGGAGCCTCATGGAAACCATTGAAGACCGCCATAACGATCCATCGGAATACACATTGATTGTTATGGGAACGAAAGGATACGACTTCTGCCGAAAACGCAATATGCCGATTGCAAAAAGCGTCCTCGGAATCGCCGATCAGCCGGATTATGCCGATATCCGTGCCATGGCATCCGAAACCGTGCAAATGTATGCCGATGAAGAAATAGATGAACTGTACATTTTTTACAACCATTATGTCAGTGCCATTTCACAAGTCGTGACGAAGAAAAAATTATTACCGATCGAAAACATTGCCGGTGACAGCAGTCAAACGGTCGAATATGAATATGAACCGAATGAACAAGAAATTCTCAACATATTGCTCCCACAATATGCGGAAAGTTTGATTTACGGTGCGCTTCTCGATGCGAAAGCGAGCGAACACGCTGCAAGTATGACAGCGATGAAGAGTGCGACCGATAACGCAGAAGAATTGATCGATGAACTTTCCCTTGCATACAACCGTGCACGTCAAGCGGCGATCACGCAAGAAATCACGGAAATTGTGAGTGGAGCTTCGGCATTAGAATAGTTGTTTGGAAAAGTAAGTTAGGAGGGAAATCCATGAGTAAGGGACGAGTTACACAAGTAATGGGTCCTGTTGTCGACGTAAAATTCGAAGACGGCGAACTACCTGAGATTTACAACGCTTTGGAAGTCGACGTCAACGTTGATGGAGTTGAAAGCAAACTTACATTGGAAGTTGCGCTACACCTGGGAGACAACAGTGTCCGCACCATTGCGATGGCATCGACTGACGGTGTGAAACGTGGCGCAACCGTCACAAACTTGAATAGACCAATATCCGTACCGGTAGGACAAGAAACATTAGGAAGAGTATTTAACGTATTAGGTGAACCGATCGACTTGGGCGAACCGATTGAAAAAGATGTCCGTATCGATCCGATCCACCGCGAACCTCCAAAATTTGAGGATCTATCCACAGATACTGAAATTTTGGAAACAGGAATCAAGGTGGTCGACTTGCTCGCACCATATATCAAAGGTGGAAAAATCGGATTGTTCGGTGGTGCGGGTGTAGGTAAAACGGTTCTGATCCAAGAATTGATTAACAACATCGCACAAGAGCACGGTGGTATTTCCGTATTTGCCGGTGTTGGGGAACGTACACGTGAAGGTAATGACTTGTACTATGAAATGAAAGATTCCGGAGTTATCGATAAAACGGCGATGGTGTTCGGTCAAATGAACGAACCACCAGGTGCACGTATGCGTGTGGCGTTGACCGGATTGACGATGGCGGAATATTTCCGTGATGAAGAAGGTCAAGACGTGCTTCTCTTCATCGACAACATTTTCCGTTTCACGCAAGCAGGTTCCGAAGTGTCTGCACTTCTAGGACGTATGCCTTCTGCCGTTGGTTACCAGCCGACATTGGCAACGGAAATGGGACAATTGCAGGAACGGATCACATCAACCGCAAAAGGTTCCGTCACATCGATCCAAGCGATTTACGTGCCTGCGGATGACTACACGGACCCGGCTCCGGCAACAACATTCGCGCACTTGGACGCGACGACGAACCTTGACCGGAAACTATCGGAAATGGGTATTTACCCAGCAGTGGATCCTCTTGCATCCACATCCCGTGCGCTTGACCCGGAAATTGTTGGGGAAGAGCATTACCGCGTCGCCACTGAAGTTCAAGCGACATTGCAAAAATATCGTGAATTGCAAGACATCATCGCCATTCTCGGTATGGACGAATTGAGCGAGGAAGACAAATTGACGGTTGCCCGTGCACGTCGTATCCAATTCTTCCTATCCCAAAACTTCCACGTAGCCGAGCAATTCACTGGCCAACCAGGATCTTACGTGCCGGTTGAAGAAACAGTGCGAGGCTTCAAAGAAATCCTTGAAGGTAAATACGACCACCTTCCAGAGGATGCATTCCGTTTAGTTGGAACAATTGATGAAGTCGTGGAAAAAGCAAAACAAATGCAACAATAAACGACAAATGGAAGAAGCAAGCAGGGCGTGTCCCTGTGAGCTTCATTCCAGCGTTAGGAGGGGTTTATCCTGAAAACACTAACAGTGAGTGTTGTAACTCCTAGTGGTACGGTTTTGGAAGACGATTATGAAATGGTCATCTGTAAAACGAAAGATGGAGAATTGGGTGTTCTGCCGGGTCACATTCCATTGGTGGCACCATTGGACATCGGCATTACCCGTTTGAAGATAAATGACGAAACTTACAAAGTCGCAGTCAACGGTGGATTCATGGAAGTTCGGCCAGATAAAGTAACCATCCTTGCGCAATCTGCAGAAAAAGCGAGCGACATCGACGTTGCCCGTGCGATGGAAGCAAAAAAACGCGCAGAACGTCGCCTTCAACAGAAACAAGAAAACATCGACTTCCAGAGAGCAGAATTGGCACTCAAACGCGCCATGAACCGACTCACTGTAGCCGGTAAAGCTTAATCCATCATGCGCGTGATATAGCTGAAAATCTCTTATGACACACAACATGTTATAAGAGATTTTTTCATGCACCACCGGGTAAAAAGATGATTTCGGACTCATACTTGGACTGAGAAGTTCTGGTCTGTTGCGGGCCAAACAGGCTCTATCCCCATCTGGGACATTCAGGGTCTGTCCCTGTTTGGCTCATTTGGGACAAATAGGGTCTGTCCCGATTCGACCCATTTTGGGACATTCGGTGACAGTCCCTATTTGACCCGTTTCCGAGTTTCATTTCCCGGGAAATATCGACAATAATATTGCTTTTGAAAGGAGCGTTTTATGTTTTCTTTTGGACAGATTGCGCTGGTTGGTATTCTTTCCCATCTGTTTTTCATCTGGCTGACTTGGCGCGTGATGTTGAAAATGAACTTCGAACCGATCGTCCGGAAAGGGCACGTCACTGAAGCGAGAATTTTTCTCTTGTTTCTTGCTGTCGTCATCGGTTCAGGTGTGAGCAGATTCGTTCTCGACATTTTCAACTGGACCCGTGATGTCATCTACTTGTTTTAAGTTATGACAGAAAACAAACAGCCCGCCGAAAAATAAACAGCGAAATGTATACGTTCCGGAAAAATCCATCCATTTCTACCATTCGACATAAAACATTCAGCAACCAACCTTATCTAATGTTTTTCCGGAACGCCCATTTCATATCGTCACGGAGTACATCCACGAATGAGCAATCCACAATTCCAAACTCCGACATTTTAACCGGAACAATGAAATCCTATCTTTTTCTACAAATGCAACAACTTGAAAACATAATCTCCTAATCTATGAAACAATGAATAAATAAAAACCACCTGTCCATAATAGAAATAACAAAAGGACGAGGTGGGGAATCATGAAAAATTTCATATTGCCACTAGTATGCATTCTCATGTTGTTTACGGGAAGTTTACCAAAACCATCCGAAGATCCGCTCCATCTTTTGACGGAAATTGCGACTACGAACCATCACGATGTCGCGGCATGGGAAGTGACATTCAAAGAATCAAAACCATCATCAATCACTGCTAAAATTTTGAACAATATCGAAAAAAATCCATATTCAACTAGGATGGAAACCGAAAATAGTATACAATATAATTTGGTTGATGAAAAAATCAAAAATTCATTCACAATGACTTATCAGATTATCATTTCCAAAACGAATCCGGAACAAGTGGAAATAAATGTTGTTATCAGCGGATCTGATTGGAACGAAAACATCCAATCGGAATATAATCAAATGAAAAAGTGGCTTCAAAACAATCTCTTCCATAATCCGCGAATATTTACTTGTATCACAATCGAAGAAGATGATATAATCGAGGACAGAGCGATTATTGATTTGTACATAAAATCGCTCGGCATGCAACATCAATATGTACAAGAAGATTCTTTGGAATTGTCCAAGCTTAATAGAGTCATTAATGGGTATACACCTATATGGGATGAAAAATTTCTCATAAATGGGATTCCATATAACTTGCAAATAGCCGTCAACGATAAGGATTCGGGAAGGACGGCATACACGATTGGCACACCAATCTTGGTGAATGAATACTAATATTATGAAATTGGATTTGAAGGAGATTTATAAATATGGAGAAAATCATCGTAAGAGGTGGACAAAAACTGACCGGCACTGTAAAAATAGAAGGTGCCAAAAATGCGGTACTCCCGGTTTTAGCAGCAAGTTTAATTGCTGAAGAAGGTAAAAGTGTGATTACAGATGTACCTGTTTTAGCTGATGTATATACAATCAATGAAGTGTTGAGAAACCTTCAGGCTGAAGTGAATTTTGACGTGGAAAACAACACGGTCGAAATCGATGCTTCCAATGAATTGAGAACGGAAGCACCATTTGAATATGTACGGAAAATGCGCGCCTCTGTCCTTGTAATGGGGCCACTATTGGCCCGCTATGGTCATGCGAATGTGGCGATGCCAGGCGGTTGCGCAATTGGTTCCCGCCCGATCGATCTTCATTTGAAAGGCTTTGAAGCAATGGGTGCTGATATTCATGTCGGCAACGGCTTTGTCGAAGCGAAGGTGGATGGGCGTCTTCAAGGTGCAAAAATTTATCTCGATATGCCAAGTGTCGGCGCCACAGAAAACATCATGATGGCAGCCGTTTTGGCGGAAGGCACGACAATTATCGAAAATGCAGCCAAAGAGCCGGAAATTGTTGACCTGGCAAACTATTTGAACAAAATGGGAGCCGATGTCGTTGGTGCAGGAACTGAAACGATCCGTATCTATGGTGTGGAAAAGCTGCACGGCACGACCCACTCGATCATCCCTGACCGGATTGAAGCAGGTACTTTCATGGTAGCCGCTGCCATAACTGGCGGGAATGTGCTCGTTGAAAACGTCGAAAGTGAACATCTCCGTTCCGTCATTTCCAAACTGGAAGAAATGGGCGTCATCATTCAAGAGGAAGGAACAGGATTACGTGTCATAGGTCCGGAAGAAATTGTCGCTACAGATGTGAAAACTCTTCCGTATCCGGGTTTCCCTACCGATATGCAATCACAAATGATGGCTCTCATGTTGAAAGCAAAAGGCACAAGCGTCGTCACCGAGACTGTATTCGAAAACCGCTTCATGCATGTGGAAGAGTTCCGTAGAATGAACGCACAATTGAAAATCGAAGGCCGCAGCGTCATCGTGGAAGGGAATAATGACCTGCAAGGTGCGGAAGTCGCAGCATCCGATTTGCGTGCTGCCGCTGCGTTGGTGTTGGCCGGACTCGTTGCGGAAGGCCATACCCGTGTCACCCAATTGCATCATTTGGATCGCGGCTATGTGAGCTTTGTCGACAAGCTAGCCGGATTAGGTGCAGACATCGTCCGTGTCGACGCAAGTGGTCGTGTCGTCGCACCGACTTCTTTACTCGAAAAAGACGCTGCTTCCAAACTGACATTTTTACAATAAAAAAT
>CALKWU010000236.1 GCA_938004015.1 uncultured Oceanobacillus sp. | reverse complement strand
GAACATGTGAAGCGGATTGACAAACAATTCGATGATATATTTGCTGAGGTGCGGGAATGTTATTATACCGATGCATATAAAAAGTATATCGTAGAACCTGATGACAGTTCGATGGTCGGATGTTTTCAAGAGACGTTCAACGGCCTCGTCGATTTGAACATTTCCGTTTTACAAAAAGAGTTGTCGACCACGTTGAATCGAATAAAAGTATATCTTGATGAAATGTGAAAAAACAATAAACGATTTCCCACTATTAGGAGTGAGCAAATGAGCTTACTCCTTTTTTGTGTCATACATTTTTTCCACTGAAAAAGTCCTAAAACTTATCGCTGGGGTGCCGATAATAAATATGTCTTTTCTTTTTTTACTGTCGGCATGTCTTTCAATCCTATTTTAGGGCCTGTTTACGGGAATGGCGCAAAGGTATTTGGCAGTCGCAACAACGGTGAAAGGAGGTGGGGATAGGTGGGAATCTTCTATTTGGCGGGATCTTTGGTTGATGGTGCAGGTGCAGTTATGTCATTGGGCATTGCTCTCAATGCATTGTTCTTATTATACTTTGGGTTGGTCCATTGGCGCATCTTCAATTCTTGGAAAAATAACGGTTTATTTGCCATAATCCTCGGAATCATCGGTGTAGGTCTCGGTCAAGCATATAACCGGCGTACGATAAAAGGATTCATTTTCTTGATCATTTTCGTTATCATCATGTCTTTCGCAATTGCGGGCTATGATGAGGAGGAGAAGTTTATACCTTATGTGTGGTTCTTCTTTTATGTATTCACTTTGTTTGAAGCTAACCGGGATGTGAATAAAGCAGAGGAAAAAGCCCACAATGATAATGTGAAGGCGAAAGTCAGGGAGTTATTGAAATATCGGGATCAAGGATTTGAGTTTGCCGTCGATACGAATGTGTTGATGCACGATGTCGATGTGTTTACATATTTATTGGAACAGAAATCCATCGATTTATATGTGAGCATGATGGTGTTCCATGAGTTGGATGGTTTGAAGAAAAGCGATAATCATGAGACACGAAGAAATGCCCAGCGAGCTTTCGATTGTATTGAAGAATTTCAAGAAGTAGGGAAATTGCACCTTTTAAAACTTCCTAAAAAAGAAGAAATCAAGCAGTACGGTTTAAGTGGCTCTCCCGACGATATCATCATCGGAACGTATTTACGTGAAATAAAGAAAGAAGGACGGAATCTTCTTTTCATCACGAATGACAAAGGGGCGAGAATCATTGCCCGTACCGTGGATTTGCCGCTTGCGGTGTTTCAGTAGGAGTCGCTTTATAGACTTCTTGCCTAACTTACAGTTCCAATTCAATTTCAGCTTTTAAATAACGCAACATGTCAAACGTAGTAGCATAAGGGATGTCAAAGACTTTGCAAATATTAGGGATTGGTACACGTCTTTGCACATCCCTAACAAATTCTTCCTGAGTGACTATTGTGTGGTCATATGCTAAAGCATAGGCAATCAGCCAACTGTCTGCAACATCAGCAAATTCCGCCTTCGCATAATCCCTAAATTGACTTTGATTTTGAACAAACTTAATTATTTCACCATAGGCAGAAAATACATTAACGTCATCCGATGACATGAAATAATCTTTAAACTCTGTGTTCGCCCAGATTTTCAATTCATCTGTTTTGTTGCCCTTATCCAATTCTACTTTAATTTTATCGATGCTTATGATTTTTTCATTTTTCCCAAGACTTACTAATAATTCCCAAAAGGAAGGTGCAATATCAAAAGAATAATATCTTCGATTGGCTTCTATGAAAACACTTGCGTCCAGTAAAAATTTCCCCCTGTATGGCATTCATACTAAACCTCCCCCAAGTGTTCAGCGAATTTTTCAAAGGTATTACCATACAAACCTGTTAAACGGTAAGCATCCCGATAAAGCAATTTCCCGGATTTGACATTGTTGATCACTGCTTGAGAAAAACGTCTTCCTAATTTTAAAGATTGGGTTGCATAAAAGTCAGCACGGGAATTTTTTCTTGCTTTGGCCGCAATGTTTCTTTGATGATAATGATCAAAGTACATTTCTTTAGATATTAAGCTTAAGTCATATGCTCTTTTTACAATCACCAACTCGCTCACCTTAAAGTGCCTTGCCATCTTTTGGTATCGCTCCATATCCTCTGCACAGTCCTTCCAAGCCTTAAGAAATTCGTTTTCAGGAACTAAAAATTCTGCAGCAGTCTGGTTACACGCATGTTCAATATCATCATCAGCAGGTTGTAATTTTTCCAAGTCAAAAATCGCACTATATCCATACCAAATATGTGCAAGTTCATGAGCTAATGTAAACATCTGGGCAGCTTTTCCATCGGCTCCATTGATGAATATTAACGGTGCATAATCGTCAATTAACACAAAACCCCTGAATTCATGCACATTCAATTTGCGGTGATTATTGTTTCCGACAACACCGTTTATCATGACCAATATACCAATATCCTCGATTTTTCTGATCAAATCCCTGAGCGCACCCTCCCAAGTGCCTTTTTTGGATGCCCAATCATTATGCAAGCCTAATTCTTTTCTGATTTTTTTAGCGACTTGTTTTGGTTCATCTGTTAAATCAGCAGATCCAACAAATGTTAAAGGATTTATACCATTCTCGATCAGATAATCTTTCATCCATTCTTGGCGCCTTTGCATCGTGTGTATCGTATCCAATAGTTCCATACTCGGTTTTTCAGTTTCCCTATCAGCAACTGTTCGATAATGAGGAATTATAAACTTATCTTCTGGAGGTTTTGTCAGGAAAAAATATCCTAAAGGCGTTGCAGTCGCTTTGGCGAAAGATTCTAACTGTTTAAGGGTTGGTTGTTTTTTGTCATTTATCCATTCGTACAATTTTGGAAAACGATTTACTAATACTTCAATTCCACCGACACGATTGGCAGCCCAAATGAGAATCTCTGGTTTTACATCAACATAGGCCATTAGTCTACCTCCTTTCATACGTCAATTATAAATCAAATCTGATAATTTCTCTATATTTTCAGACAAAAAATTTAGATATTTCAATAAAATCATCGGCAATAATATTATTGTACAGTATGACTTTCCCCATACCCCTCCAACACATCCAACGCATATTGTGTGATCATCGGCACGTTGCCGCTGTCATTCCAAATGACGGAAACGGAATTGTATGCTTTTTGATTTTTAATGTCGACCACTTTGATTTTGTCCGTCGGCAACAATTGGATCATATCCTCAGGCATTAAGGTGACCCCGATTCCATTGGAAATGAGGTTGGCGATCGTCAGAAGTTCCGGCCCTGTCACCAAAATTTTCGGAATGAAGCCCGCATTCAAACAAGCATTTTCCAACATATAGTGGAGGGATGGCGCTTTTTCTTTGTCGTAATGGAGAAAGGTCTCCTCTTTCAATTCGAATAAATCGATCGCTTCCGCTTCAGCGACCGGATGATTCGATGGGACGACGAGCTTGATAGGATGTCTCGTCAATTCCATGATGTCCAGTTGGTCGGCCACCAGTTCCCTCACATTGATCGGAGTGCGGATGAAGGCGATGTCACATTGTCGTTCTCGGACCAATTCGATGGCCTCGGTGGATGATGTTTCTTGGATGTAAAATTCAACTTCCTCGAATTTCTTTTTGATATCTTTGAACCATCTTGGAATCCAGTTGCTTGCTGCCGATGGAACGGTCGCGATTTTAATGTCCGTTTGCGGGACGGCTCCAGACTTTTTCATTTCTTTAATCGTGTTTTCAATATTTTCAAAGGATGGCGCCAGATGTTTGTATAAATATTTCCCTTCATCCGTCAACGTCACTTTCCGGGTTGTCCGGTGCAATAGTTTCACGCCTAAGTTTTCTTCCAGCGAATTGATTTGTTGGCTCAGACCGGGTTGGGAGATGTGCAAGTTTTTCGCAGCTTGACTGAAATTCAAATGTTCCGCCACTTCGATAAAATATCTTAGAGCAAGCAAATTCATGTCTCCAAACCTCCTCTAATTGATAATTAAAATTTATAACATGACCAAATGAATTTTTCGATTTTCATAAAATATGCCATATTTCGCAGTCATTCATAATTATAACTTATAAATATATAATTTTAACGTATTTCATTTTATCCTCGACTCTTGGTACGATGAAAGTGGTGAAAATGAGTCAGGGGGAAGGAGATAGGTCATTGGACAAAAAAATTGGCTTTTTACAATTTGGTTTAGGGCCGATTGGACTGGAAATTGTGAAAAACATGATGGACGTCCATCAACTGGATGTTTTAGGGGCAGTAGACATCGACCCGGAAAAAGTCGGAAAAGATATTGGTGTATTATTGGGCACCGAACAGAAAGGGGTCAAAGTCGTATCCGGTTTGGATGACGTTCAAGTGACGGAAACATACGATAAGAAAGTGGCGATCCATGCGACCGGTTCCAATTTAAAAAATGTTTGGCCGCAAATCAAAGAATTGCTGGATCATGGTTTTTCCGTTGTTTCCACATGTGAACAGCTTTCTTATCCGTGGCACCGTTATCCGGAACTTACGAAGGAAATCGATGACTATGCAAAGAGCAAAGGGTTGACTGTCATCGGTACGGGAATCAATCCGGGGTTTGTGATGGATACGTTGGCGATTGTTTTGAGCACGGTGACCAACCAATTCGAAGACATCATCATCTTACGGAAAGTGGATGTTTCCAAGCGTCGTTTGCCACTCCAGAAAAAAGTCGGTGTCGGTATGTCGGTGGATGAATTCAATGCTTTGGCAGAAGAAAACCGTATCGGTCATATCGGACTGGAGGAATCGGTACGTTTGCTTGCTTACGGTTTGGGGATTGAGCTGTCAGAAGTGAAGAGCTCGATCAAACCGGTCATCGCCGATAAAGAATATCAGGTGGCCGCCGGTGATTTGGAGCGGGGGAAAGTGGCCGGGCAACATCAATTCGTTGAAGCGAAAACGGAAGACGGAAGGAATATTGTATTGGAGTTGAAGATGGCTGTTAGCGTCGAACAAGAAGACCGGATTATTTTTGAAGGGCCGGAACCGCTCGAATTTGTTGTTCCTAATGGAATTTTTGGCGATACTGCGACAGCGGCGATGGTCATCAACATGGCGAAATTGATCGGAATGGATGCTGCTTCCGGATTGCTCACGATGGCGGATATCCGTTTGCCGCGCAATTTACATGGTGCTGATCAACGTGCAGTTCCAGTGAAATAATGGCATATTGACTTTCCACTTCGATGAGCATACACTTATAAAGTACATTGATTGAAGGAGGTTTATAAAAGGTGTATTCTGTTAGACTTCGTATCCCAACTTTGAACGCGTAATTGAATAGGTTCAAAGGCTCTGTTTGTGGAAACAGAGTAATGGGAGAAGTCTGCCCTTTTTTAACAAACCTCTATTGTATACGGATTTTTGAAAAGGCATCGAAACCACAAACAGCCGCCGTGGATTTTAGGAGAAAGGAAGAGGACAAATGAC
>CALKWU010000235.1 GCA_938004015.1 uncultured Oceanobacillus sp. | reverse complement strand
TACGTCATGTTCTTCTCCTTTGCTGCGTAATTGGGGCGATCAGGGACAGTCCCCATTTGACCCACTGGGACAAATGGGGACTGTCCCGTTTCGTCTCATTATAGTTTATCATCTTCCACTTCGTTTAACCAATTTTCGACGACTTGTATCGTTTCTTCCAACGTGCCTTCTTCAAATGGGGAGCGGAGATTAGCTTCTTCTATCAGCTCAAGGAAAGATTTTGAACCACCCAACTGACATAGTTTCAAATAGTCGTCCCACGCAGCATCATGGTTTTCCTGATCTTTTTTCCAAAATTCCAAGGCGCAGATTTGGGCAAGCGTGTAATCGATGTAATAAAAAGGAACTTCATAGATATGGGCTTGTCTTTGCCAAAAGCCGCCTTCATTCAAGTACGTATTGTCATCATAATTCCGATGAGGCAAGTAAATTTCCTCCAACCTTTTCCAGGCCTCTTTCCGTTCTTCCGGAGTCCAATTGGGATTTTCATAGACCAAATGCTGGAATTCATCGACAGCCACCCCGTATGGAATGAATTGAATCGCTCCGGCTAAATGGGCGAATTTATATTTTTCGGTATCTTCTTGGAAAAACAGTTCCATCCATGGCCACGTGAAAAATTCCATGCTCATGGAATGGATTTCCGCCGCTTCACTCGTTGGAAAGACATATTCCGGGACTCCTAGCATCCGGCTTGAATAGGCCTGAAACGCATGGCCGGCTTCATGGGTCAGCACATCGATGTCCCCCGACGTACCATTGAAGTTGGAAAAGATGAACGGTGCTTCGTAGTCTTCGATGAACGTACAGTAACCGCCACTTTCCTTTCCTTTTTTCGCTTCAAGATCCATCAATTCACGATCGAGCATAAATTGGAAAAATTCCTTCGTCTCTTCTGAAAGTTCTGCATACATTTTCTTTCCGTTCTCAATGATCCATTGCGGCGAGCCTTTCGGTGTGGCGTTTCCGGTTTTAAATTGGAAATTTTCATCATAAAATCTCAATTCATCGACACCGATCCGCTTTCTTTGTCTTTCATATAACTTGGTGGCAAGCGGAACGATATGTTCACGGACTTGTTTCCGAAACACTTGCAAATCATCGGCATCGTAACCTATGCGTTTCATGCGCAGATAACCGAGTTCGATAAAATTGTCAAATCCTAACGTAACCGCTATTTCATGGCGGATTTTTACAAGTTCGTCATAGATGGAATCGAACTTTTCCCCGTTCTCAGCAAAATAACCGAACAATTTATCCGTTGCTTGCTTACGAATATTCCGGTCTTTGTTTTGGGCAAAAGGTGCGAGCTGTGCAAGGGTGTACGTTTTCCCTTGAAACTCGATTTCTGCGGCAGCGACGAGATTGGCGTATTCTGTCGTCAATTTGTTTTCTTTTTGCATCAATTCCATCACTTCAGGGGAGAAAGACTTGATCGCCATATCTGCCAGACGGAACAGTTGCGCCCCATACTTTTCTTCCAACTCTGTGCGGAATTTCGATTTGATGAGGAGTTTGTAAAAGTCAGTGTCCATTTCTTCCATCATTGGCAGATGCTCATCGAAAAATTCTTTTTCCGCTTTATAAAACGGATCTGTCGTATCAATGGAAGCCCGGATGTAAACAAGGTTGGCCATCGTCGACAAGCTTTTCCTCAATTGATTGATACGATCAATGGCCTGTACGGCTTCTTCGACTGTTTCAGCTTCAGAAAATGAAGCCAATAATTGGTCAAAACGCTCCCGTTCCTTCGTCATATCGGGTCTTTCATATACAAAATCGTTGAATTTTTTCATATCAACACCCCTAACCGGTTTTCGCTTGATGAAAATCTTGACTCCATTATAGCAGTTTGGGTCATATCGGGACAATCAGGGACTGTCCCGTTTTGTCCCACTTTGTTTGACTTTCGAGTTAAACAGTTATACACTATAGAAAGATATTATATAGAAGATGGGGTGAAAGTATGGTTGAATCAGTATTCATGCTTTGGGCAGTGATGACTGTCATTGCATTGGTCGTCAATTTTGTCCTGCTTCGATCAAACAAAAAATCTTACGCCTGCTATTATGCTAGTTTCTTTTTCTTTATTGTAGGTTTACTTTTATTGGCCGTTGCATCCGTAGTGCCTAAAGTTGATTTATTGGGGGCAGGATTCGGCGGATGGGGTATTGCTTCCTTGTTCACATCCGGAGTCAGTTTCATGTTGACAGCTATTGTGGATGCTTACCAAAATGTGGAAGATGTAGAAGAAGCGTAAATAAAACATAAAACATTTCCAAGTGGAAATGTTTTATGTTTTATTTTTTTGTTCATTTTCAACCCGCCAGTTGTTCCTACCAACTTTCCCCAATATACTCTCTATTGTTCCTTTTGTATGAAAATGTCGAAACATGCGAATTATATGTTTTGTGGTAGAATAGAAACTAGTATTTTCCTGTATGAAGTAGAAATGGAGCGATTGATTTTGGCCTTGTTTTTTCAAGTGATTTTACCGATTATGCTCGTTTTTCTAGCGGGCTTCACATTGCAGCGGTTACGTGCTTTGAGTGTACGGGCCGTGTCAGCAGTGACGATTTATATTTTATCGCCTGCGCTCGTGTTCACCACGCTTTATGATGCGGACTTCAACAGTGGCTTCCTCGTCATCATCATTTACATGTTCACGCTATTCGCGATTATGGTCGTCATCAATAAATTGTTGGCAAGGCTTTTCAAATGGCCGGCAAAAATGGAGAGTGCCGCGATTCTTGCTACCGGATTTATGAACTCAGGAAACTACGGACTGCCTGTCGTCCTTTTCAGCGTCGGAACTGTCGCTTTGCCTTATGCCGTATTCATCATGGTGATTCAAGGACTTATGAACAACTTCTTCGGAATCTACTACGCATCCCGGGGAAAAGGCGGAATGAAACGGGCTTTAACGAACGTCATGAAGATGCCGACGACCTATGCGGCAATTTTGGGTGTGGCCTTTCAATATTTGCAAATCCCGATATCCGAGTCGTTGCACTCGATGCTTTCGATGGTGGGTGAAGCCTCCATCCCGGTCATGATGATCGTACTAGGGATGCAACTCGGTTCGATGACATCGTTACGCCTGAACTGGCAAGTCATCATTTCCAGTGTCACACTGAAAATGGCGGGAGCACCATTCATCGCTTATTTGTTTGTGACGATTTTCAATGTGGATCCTCTAGTCGGACTCGTGTTGATTATCGTTTCAGCGATGCCGACAGCCGTGACGACGACGATGTATGCGATCGAATTCGACAGCGAGCCGGAATTGGTATCGAGCATGACATTCATTGCGACGGTCGTCAGTGTCGTTTCCGTATCTGTCGTCCTTAACTTGCTGCAATTATAAGTGGCAAAATGACGTTATGAAATCAAATTGAAAAAACCGATTCCGATCAATAGTAAGGAGGGAAAAAAGGATAAAAACTTTTTCTCTCCTTTTTTTGATAGGAAATATCCGAGTTTCAGTCCGATGAAAAGGAACATGCCACTCATCGTCGCAACGAGCACCGCTGTAAGCATGACTGAATAGTGGAGGAGGCTGGCGGCGAATCCGGCACCGAATGCATCCAACGCAAGAGCCATTCCAAGTAAAATCGCTTCTTGTTTCGAAATCGTCCCCGAATGATCCAAATCGGCCTTTTGCGGGGAACGGAACACTTTTTTCACATCGGTGATGACCGTTGAAGTTTCCGGTTCGGTTGATTGATCATTATTTGCCTGAACGAGTTTTGCTAACGTGAAACATCCGATCCCGATTAATATGAGCGCTCCCAAGTTTTCGGAAAGACCCGGGTTGATGAACCGCTTCAATGCATCGCCAATGGTCATCGAGATGAAAACCATGAAGCCGGAGCAACACATGATGATCGCAATCGGCAAGAGTGGAATCCGGGTTTTTTGGATGCCGTAACTGATGCCGACTCCAAGTCCGTCAAGACTGACTGCTATAACTAATAAAAATAGACCGGTGTAGTAAAGCATGGCAACCATCCCTTTTACATCATTACCGTATCGTATGAAAAGTCTGGTTTCATGTGTGGGCAGACCCCCTTTTTCCTTTGTCTATCAGATATTTGGAACGGTGAATAATTTGTAAATGTACGGTAAAATGTATCCAATCAAATGGGGGAGGCGATATCATTGCGGGTGGTATGTATTGATGATGAGGATTTAGCCCTACGTTTGTTGGAACGGCAATTGGAGAAAAGTTCAGAAATGGAAATCGTCGGTACGTTCACGAATCCATTGGAGGGATTGGATTTCATCATAGGGAATGAAGTCGACGTCGTGTTTTTGGATATTGATATGTCACCGATCAACGGAATGGGAATCGCAGAGAAAATCTTGGAAAAGCTTCCGGAAACGATCATCGTCTTTGTCACCGCTTATGAATCGTATGCCGTTGAAGCCTTCGAGCTCGATGCCATCGATTATATTTTAAAACCGGTAAAAGCGAGCCGGTTGCGGGCGACGGTTGACCGAATCCATAAGCAAGCGGGACAAATCCATGATGCAATAATACAATGCGTTGCATAAAATGATGCGCCGTCATTTTGATTCGGAACCGAGTAAGCATGTAAAAAATTGGTATTTGCAGAAATTGACATAAAAAAGCCGAACAGTAATGAAAGTCCGTATCTTTCCGGTTAAAAATACTGCCGGGGAGAATGAACGATCATCTTGTTCGGTTTCTTTGTTTGTTTTTGTGCTTCGGAATACGGAAATGAACGGTCGTCCCTTTTCCTCGTACACTTTCAATGTCCAATCCTTGACCGTATAAATGAATCAAGCGGCGATTGGTGTTTTTTACTCCGACGCGTTCATGGATCGTCGGCTTGAGGTTGAGGATGTCTTCGATTTTTGCTTCATCCATTCCGACACCGTCATACGCAATGGTAATTTCCACATATTCAGGAAGATTTTTAATGCGCCATGTTACAGTCCCACCTTCTACTTTCTTCTAATTCCCATGGTTAATGGCATTTTCAATCAACGGTTGGATCGTGAGTGGTGGAATTTCCACATCGACATCTTTATTAATATCCCGGATCACCTGCAAACGATCGCCAAATCTCGCCCTTTCAATGAGAATATAAGCATCGGCAACATCAATCGCATGTTTTATTGGTATCGTCGGTTCCAAGTTCATGACGGAAAAACTTTCTTGTAAATACGTTCCGAATGCATGCAACATGCGGTGTCGATGATTTTTTGAAAACTTTAATGTCGAAAGGGCATCGACGTTTTGCCGGTTATTTTGCAGCGGATATATCGGTTGAAAGCATCTGTTTCCGTATCGAAATGATTTACATCGGC
>CALKWU010000234.1 GCA_938004015.1 uncultured Oceanobacillus sp. | reverse complement strand
TCTTTCAACGCTCCAACGACGGCTTTCGTGAAGAAGGACATGAATCCAAGCTTGACACCATGTCTTTCTTGGAATTTTTCTTGACGCTCCTTACGCAATTCCATAATTGCCGTCATATCGACTTCGTTGAATGTTGTGAGCATAGCCGCTTCATGCTGTGCTTTCACAAGGTTCTTCGCAATCGTTTGACGACGGCGGGTCATTTTTACACGTTCAACCGGCTTGGAAAATTCGTTATCGCTTTGTTTTGGCGGTTCTTGCTTTTGCGGTTGCGGTTTCGCTTGTGTTTGTTGTTGTGCCGTCCGCTCCACATCTTCCGGACGTACACGGCCTAATGGATCGACCGGCACCACTGTGCTTAAATCAATGCCCAGTTCACGGGCACGTTTTCTCGCAGCTGGGGAAGCGATGACATCAGCTGCCGCTTCTTGTTTTTCTTCCGGTGCAGGTGCTTCTTTTGCTTCTTCGGCAGCCGGTGCCGCTTTCGCCGGTTCCTCTTTCGGAGTCTCCGCAGTTGTCGCGCCTGCCTCCGCGTTTTCATCAAGCATGGCTACCGTATCGCCTACGTGAACATCCTCCCCTTCTCCGACGAGGATTTCCGTTATGACACCGGTGAATTCGGAATTCACTTCCACGTTCACTTTATCTGTTTCCAATTCAATGATTGGATCGCCCTTTTCTACTTTGTCCCCTTCTTTGACTAGCCATTCAGCAATTGTCCCTTCCATAATCGATTCAGCTAATTCTGGAATTTTGATTTCTTGCACCAGTAACTCCTCCTTAGTTTTGTGTTAATGCCTGTTCGATGATGCTCTGCTGTGCTGCTTTATGGAAACTTGGAATTCCAACAGCTGGTGCTGCTCTTCTCGGTCGGCTGATGAGTCGTAATGTTTGATCCTCTTTCTTCAACTTTCTCAAATAATCTCTTACAAATTCCCATGCCCCCATGTTCTCTGGTTCTTCTTGCACCCAAACGATTTCTTCCAGATTCGGCAATCGGTTCAACTCCGCCCGCAGTTCTTTTTCCGGGAATGGATAAAGTTGTTCCGCACGAAGAATATGGAGCCAATCATAATTTTTATCGGAACCATCCATCGCTTCTTCGATGTCGACCATCACTTTTCCACTACCAATCAATAGACGGGTGGCTTTTTCCCGATTCGGTTCGAAATTCGGTTGCTGACGAAGCGGTAAGAATTTACCTTCAGCAAAATCTTTCGCAGGTGCCCCCATGCGAGGATTTCGGACCATACTGCTCTTCGGCGTCATCATAATGAGTGGTCGTGCCTCATCACGTCCTCTCAAAGCCGCTTGTCTGCGCAAAATATGGAAGTATTGTGCGGATGAAGTGACGTATGCCACAATCCAGTTGTTTTCCGCAGCCATTTGCAAAAATCTTTCCAATCTCGCACTGGAGTGTTCTGGACCTTGCCCTTCATAACCATGCGGCAACAAGACCACCATATTCGATTTTTCTCCCCATTTTGCCCGGGCAGAAGAAATGAACTGGTCGAAAATCACTTGAGCCACGTTAGCGAAGTCTCCATATTGCGCTTCCCAAATGACGAGCGTTTCCGGTGAATAGACGCTGTAACCATATTCAAAAGCCAATACGGCCGTTTCGGACAGCGGACTGTTCCTCACTTCAAAGGAAGCTTTCGCCTCGGACAAACCGTGCATTGGAGAATATTTTTCATTCGTGTTGACATCCCGCAACACGATATGACGGTGGGCGAAGGTTCCCCGTTCACTATCCTGACCTGTGATGCGGATCGGCACACCATCCCGCAAAAGGGAGGCAAACGCCAAAGCCTCACCGGCTCCCCAATCGACGATGTTGCCTTCTTCCAACATGTCGGCACGGCGGCCAAGCACACGTTCCGTCTTCTTGAATCCGTTGAAACCTTCAGGACGTTCCAACAGCTCTTTATTCAATTGTTTCAAAACTTCCAAATCCACTTTTGTCTCGAATTGATCCAAGCCGTTCAATAAATATTTCGGCGCTGTCGGCAATTCCGGTGTACCGATTTCTTTTTCATCCATACTGTCGAAGATGCTACGCAGTTGGTTGTAACGTTCTTCTTGTAATTTTTCGTAATCGCCCTCTCCGATGATTCCTTTTTCCACTAGGCGATCTGCAAAAATCTTCGCCACTGGCGGATGGTTGTCGATTTCTTTGTACAAAAGCGGTTGAGTCGTACGCGGTTCGTCCATTTCATTATGTCCGTGGCGGCGGTACCCGACCAAATCGATGAGGAAATCTTTTTTGAACTTCTTCCGGTATTCCCAAGCGATTTTAACTGCGGAAATGCAGGAAATCGGATCATCTGCATTGACGCGGATGACCGGTATTTCAAACCCTTTCGCCAAGTCGCTCGCATAGCGGGTGGATCGTCCGTCTTCCCGATCTGTCGTGAAACCGATCATGTTATTGGCGATGATATGGATACTGCCTCCTGTCCGATACCCCGGTAAATTGGAAAGGTTCAATGTCTCCGCCACAACACCTTCCCCGATAAATGCGGCATCACCGTGGATAAGGACGGCTACTGCTTTACTTTCATCTTGTTTCGGATATCCTTTATCCGAGCGATCTTCTTGGGAAGCGCGGGTAAATCCTTCCACCACCGGATTCACAAATTCCAAATGGGATGGGTTGTGTGCCAAAGTGATCCGGGTTTTCGTTTCTTTGTCGTTCGGGTATACTTTCGTCGCACCATAGTGGTATTTCACGTCATCGGTCCAACCATACGTGATTTGACGTGAACCTTCTGAAGGCATCAATTCTTTGTCGGATGTGTAGTTGAATTCCGAAAAGATTTTATCGTAAGGCTTACCGAGCACTTCCGCCAAAACAGCGAGCCTTCCACGGTGCGCCATTCCCATCATGATGTTTTCAACATTTTCTTGGGTCGCCTGATTGACAATTTCATCAATCATCGGTACCATGACTTCCAAACCTTCAATGGAAAAACGTTTTTGACCTACAAAAGTCCTGGAAAGGAAGTGTTCGAATCCTTCCACATCCACAAGACGTTGCAACAATCGTTTTCTTTCTTCATCCGTCGGTTCAATTCTCGCATTTCCGGATTCGATCAGATCGATGAACCATTCTCGTTCTTCATGATTATTGACATGTTCATATTCAAATGTAATTGTTCCGGTGTAGTATTTTTTCAAACGTTCCACTACATCAAGACCGTTTTTGACGTCGGCAGGAGCTTTATCCCATAACCATTCGGCAGGGATATTCCTCAAGTCTTCCTCCGTCAGCCCATATGTATTTGCTTCCAGATAGTTGGTTTTTTCCCCCTTGTAACCGTAGACTGGATAAATGTCAGCTTCCGTATGCCCGTAACGACGAATAGCCTCAACATATTTCAAAGCTGAGGTCACTTTATCCACGTCCACATCGATGACCCATGAAACTTTTTCGTCCGGTGTGCCATTTTCGGCCACATCGAGCCATGTAGGTTCACCGTATGTATCAAAAATTTCTTTTAGGGAAGCTTCTACCAACTCGCTGTTTTCTTTGTACAGCTCGTATTGCTCTTCAATATACCCCCTGTTTGGACCAAAAAACTGTCGCCAAAAATTTTGTGCAGACTCCCCATTTTGCCTCACTGTTTTTGTTACCCCCATTGAAGTATTGTATTTCCCGTTGTGTAAACGGTTTATATTTTAGGATGGAATAATCATCCCATCTATAAATATACATTAAAATATATTTTGTTACAATCTTTCAAACTAGATAAATATGACTTTTCTAAATGATAACCCTTACATATTTGCAAGAATTTCAGATTTCAGTTGACAATTTGAATTCTAAGGGTTAAAAAAGGTGAAAGACAAAATTTTGAAATCTCTCGGTTTCCGGTTCACAATTTTATAGGAATCCGCTATAATGGAGCCATACGGCAAATAGCGTTCTTGTTTATACGTGAAGGAGGACTTTTCATGAAACTAGCTTTAATCCTTGGAGTTTGCATCACTTTCCTCGTTTCCATGTTCACTTCCGGCTATGAAGCAAAACCGGGAGTTCCGAAAGAAAACCAATAAGCAAGACTAAACCGTCATCCGGATTTGGATGACGGTTTTTCATTTCACGTCAGTCGGGGAAACCCCTGTTGCCTTAACGCTTCATAAATGATGATCGCTGCTGTGTTCGACAAGTTGAGCGAACGGACTTTATCATTCATCGGAATCCGCAAACAACGTCCCTCTTTCCCTGTCAACAATTCCCGCGGTATTCCGGTCGTCTCTTTACCGAAAACGAAAAAATAATCTTTCGTGGCATCACTGAAATCACAGTCGGTGTAATGTTTTTTTCCGAAGTTTTCAATATAATAATATTCGGCTTCCGGAAAGGCTTCATATAATTCATCAAGGCTGTCGTGCTCGACGACGTCTAAATGCACCCAATAATCGAGCCCGGCCCGGCGCAACATTTTATCATCCGTCGAAAAGCCAAGTGGATGGACGAGATGGAGTGTCGTATCTGTTGCAAGGCAAGTCCTGCCGATGTTTCCTGTATTTGCTGGGATTTCCGGTTGATACAATACTACGTGTAAGCTCACTTTTCTTTTTCTCCTTCTGTGCAAAATATATAATAATAGTTCAACCACCGATACGGAAAAATTTATATTGGATATCCGGTGTCCAAGCCGCTGAATCTTCATATGTCCAATAGCGGTTGCGACTGTTGTTCGTATGGGCATTGACGAGCGGGGCCCCGTAAGCGTCTTTATCCACGACAATCGTCGTATGATCCCAACGACCATCTCCTTGAAAATCATAACAGATGACATCTCCCGGGAGCAATTCTTCCGGAGTTTCCAGCTCTTCCCCTTTCAAGCCTGTTTCCGAACCACTCAAATACCAGCGTAAAGAATGGGCGACAGACCAACTGAAACTCCAATCGCTCCCGTCATACCACCAACCGTGTTCTCGGTTTGGTGCACCACGCATCGGTGCTCCTCCCGCATACAAACACTGGGAAATATAATTCGTACAATCGTCGTTGAAAACAGGAAAGTCGGGATTGTAGCTATTCCACCATCGTTCAGCATACCGTACCGCTTCCCGTCGATCATAAGAAAAATGTTGCCGGCTATCCCCTGTTTGAATCACGACTTGTCTTTCATTTGTTGAAACAGGCACAATTTCCGAGTGCTCAAGCAAACTCCCATTTTTCATTTCATACCGATAATGGAGGATTTGTTCTTCCAAATGATAATGTTCATCTTGTTTGATCAAAAACTGCAAATGGAGGAGATACTCTCCAATATGTTTATCATCGTAACGGAAAAAACGGAAAGGCTCAGCTTTCCCTATAATTTTGACAATCGTTCCTTGTTCCCTTTCCCATAAGGCGTTTTTCCGCTTCCACCACCCCGGCTCATGTGCATCATTTGTAAACAAATCAACCCAGTATGCCCGTATTTTTTCCATCAAAATCGCCCCCATTAAAGTATATGGAGGCACGCTCGTACTACTTTCCTGTTTATTTGTTCAACCTGTTCGCTCGAATTCCAAACCTTTTTCCATTTCATATAAGACTCGATCGTCCTCTTCTGTCTTCATCGCTTCTCTAATCGCCTCATACGCTTCCGGAGTACCGATTTTGCCCAATGACCAAGCAGCCGTACCACGGATGACCGGTCGAGGATCTTCCTTCATCACTTTGATCATTTCTTCGACGGCCGTTTCATCCTTATAATGGGCGAGGGCAAGGAGTGCATTTCGTTGCAGCGGTTTTTTGCCGCGCCAAGCTCCGGATAAGTGACCGAATTTTTCCCTGAATTCCCGGTTGGACATCCTTAACATCGGCTTCAGTTTTGGTTTGGCAATTTCCGGATCCGGTTCGAATTCCGGATGGAGGTGGAAATCGACTCCTTTATTCCACGGACATACTTGTTGGCACGTATCGCAACCATATAAGCGATTGCCGATTTTCGAACGGAAAGGCTCAGGCAGAAAATCTTTCGTCTGTGTAAGATATGCAAGACAACGCTGGGCATTCAATTGTCCTCCTTGAACGAGTGCACCCGTTGGACAGGCATCCAAACATTTCCGGCAATCTCCACAACTTTCCGTTACCGGCTCATCAGGAATGAACGGGATATTTGTGATCATTTCCCCCAGATAGACGTAGGAACCGAATTCTTTTGTGATGATTGACGTGTTTTTACCGCTGAAACCGAT
Organism: uncultured Oceanobacillus sp.; assembly: GCA_938004015.1. Lineage (GTDB taxonomy): Bacteria > Bacillota > Bacilli > Bacillales > Amphibacillaceae > Oceanobacillus. The sequence goes on along the minus strand of CALKWU010000234.1, from coordinate 26,974 downwards.
ACCCGCTCGTTCAGCAACTGCCCGATCGGACAACTCTCCTGTATCCACCATTATTTTCGTCCTGGCATCAGGAACTTTTTCCTGAATGAATGCAGCCAGCTTTTCCAAGCGATCCCTTAGTACGACATGATAATCCGTCCCCCAGGATACACGGGCAAAAATGCCACGCCTTTCTTGCTTCGTTCCGCGGATTTGATTTTTAATTCGACTCGGGTAAGCAAGTGCAATGGAAATGATCGACTGGGCCCCTGGAAGCAATCGTTGCGGTTCCGTCCGCTCTTCAATCGTACCTTTCTCAAATCCCGACTGGTAACCGAGCTCTTGTTGTCGGCGTAATCTTTCCCTCAGTTCCGAAAATACATCCGCCGTCGTAAAACCGATTTTATCAATTCCAATTTCTTTCGCATAATCGATGATTTCCTGCTTCAATTCATCCACTCTCACAACCCCCACCTCCTTACATTCTTTTATGATGATTTAACTGTATCATTAAGTGTTGATTAATTTCAATAAAACTCCTGCCAAAACTATGCATGACATACATTAACTAAGGCAAAATCCGAATCTTTCTAAAAAGCTCCGGAAATATGACATATAAAAAACGCAACGCCTCGTAACCATCAATTTACGAGACACTGCGTTGACAACAACGTTTATGTATGGAGCGGGTGAAGGGAATCGAACCCTCGACATCAGCTTGGAAGGCTGAGGTTTTACCACTAAACTACACCCGCAAAGAAGTGTATTTTTTAGTGACAAGTTTTATTATAACAACGTTGTGGAAATAAATCAAGAATTTTTTCACCCTAACCGCAAAAATAAAAAAATTTCAAATTGAAATCAAAGCGAAATGAAAATCAGCTATTTACACAGTATTACAATAATTGGAACTTTTTTCATGAAATCATTTACATTTAAAAAGAAAATGGATAGACTAGTAATATAGTAAATATGTAGAAGGTGAGGAGAAAGGCGTTATGTCTGTCTATCCAATCGTTTTCGCCCAAGGATCGTTTATGCACAAAGACAAATTGAAATTTCCTTTTGAAGAACGCGGATTGCAATTCGGAGATGGAGTATACGAAGTGGTCCGGATTTACCGGGGACAATATTACTTGCTGAAAGAACATGTCGATCGGCTTTATCGTTCCCTTGCCGAAATCAAAATCGATTTCCCTTACGATAAAGAGCGATTTACCAATACTCTTTTGGACTTGTTGAAAAAAAATGAAATGAAGGATGATGGGAAACTTTATTTACAAGTGACACGCGGGTCGGCACCTCGGAATCATGTATTTCCCGAGAATATACCGCCAAACGTCTATGCATATCTGGAAATCGTCGAACGAAATATGGAGGTGCAAACATACGGAGCATCCGCCATTACATTACCGGATAACCGCTGGAGCAACTGCCATATCAAAAGTTTGAACTTGCTTCCTAATATTTTGGCAAAACAGGAAGCAAAGGAAAAAGGAAGTTTCGAAGCGATATTCCATCGCGATGGAGTCGTGACGGAATGCAGCTCTTCCAACGCTTATTTTGTGAAAGACGGAAAAATTTTTACCCATCCGTCTACGAATGGCATCCTCCACGGTTGTGTCCGGATGGCGATTGAGCGTTTTTCCCATAAGCTGGACATTCCATTCATTGAAGAAGCTTATCCTGTCGAAAAAATTAAAGATGCGGATGAAGTATTCATTTCCAGCAGTACAGCCGAAATTACGCCAATTGTGAAAGTCGACGATGAAATCATCAAGGATGGAACACCTGGCCCGATTACAAGACAACTCCAACATGCTTATGCGCTGGATGCCGGAATTGAATCTCCGAAACAAGAGGAATTATTAGTGAAAAAAGCACAATAACCAAGACACGCAGCCTTTTCTCAATGGAAAGCCTGCGTTTTTTTGTGTTGGAAATTGATTCGATACCCGAAATAGTTTACAATGTGTATCAAATAAAATTCTCGAGGAGGTTTTTATAGCAATGAAACGAGCCATTACCGCAGAAGACTTACGAAAAATCAACGTGTTAAGCGAACCTCGATTCACACATGACGGAGATGCTTTTTACTTTGTTTCCACGAAAATAAATGATGACGATGAATACGAATCCAATATTTTTTTCCAAAATCTGAATGATCAAGCATCGATCCAGTGGACGTTCGGTAAATTCAAAAATAGCAATCTTTCATTTTCACCGGATGGAAGACATATCATATTCCAGTCCACCCGGAGCGGAACACCGCAACTGTGGCTCATGCCGACGGTTGGTGGAGAAGCCAAACAACTGACGACGTTCAAACATGGTGCAACAACCCCATATTGGTCACCAAAGGGCAATTATATCATTTTTAGTGCAACCCTCGATGAAAATGACGATGTAACAGACCAAGAAGAGCTTTCCAAAGAAGAAAAACGGAAGCTCGCTGAAAAAAAGCAAACCGAACCGCTTGTCGTTACGGAGCTGAAATATAAATCCGATGCCAAAGGATTCCATGATGGAAAAAAGACGCACATCATCTTATATGATTTGGGAAAAGAAACGTTCACACAGCTTACTTCCGGAAACAATGATCATCAATTCCAAGATGTATCACCGGATGGAAAGAAACTGCTATTTTCAGCCAACTTAAATGAGGATGCGGACTATGAGGTGACGAATGATTTATATGTCATGGATTTGGAAACGAATGACTTGAAAAAGTTGAATGACAAACCCGGTTCCTACCAACGGGCAGTATTTTCCCCAAACGGAGAAAAAATCGCTTGTTTTGCCCATAATTATGAATACGACGGTGCGACATTGACGAAAATTTACGTGTTTGATGTAAACACTGGAGAACGGCAAAATTTAAGCGAACAGTGGGATTTGCAAGTCGGCGATTATCTCATTGGTGATATGCGTTTAGGTGTCGCCAATAGCGGGCCGGTTTGGTCAAAGGATGGCGAAAAAATATTTTTCATCGCAACAGATTTTGGTGCAACCGGATTATACGAGACTGATTTAAAAGGCAACTTCCGACCTTTGTATAAAAACGGCGATCACGTCTTCACTTTCGATTATCATCAAGAATCGGGGAATTTCATTTTAGGGATCAGTTCTCCCGTCAATCCCGGCGATTTTTACTTGTTTGAGGAAGGTTCCGAACTTGTGCGGTTGACTAATGTAAATGAAGAATTTTTAAATGAGGTTTCCTTATCCGTCCCTGAGGAAGTGGAAATCACAGCAGAAGATGGCTGGAAAATCCAAGGGTGGCTTATGGAACCCTATCGTTTTGAAGAAGGGAAAAAATATCCGTTCATTTTGGAAATCCATGGCGGACCGCATATGAGTTATGGGCAAACCTTTTTCCATGAAATGCAATTATTGGCGGCAAAAGGGTATGTCGTGCTTTATACGAATCCTCGAGGCAGTCATGGCTACGGTCAAAAGTTTGTCGATGCTTGCCGTTCCGATTACGGCGGGAAAGATTATCGAGATTTGATGGCGGCCGTCGATTATGCTTTGGAACATTTCCCGTTCATTGATGAAGACCGTCTCGGTGTTACAGGTGGAAGCTACGGTGGTTTTATGACGAATTGGATCATTGGACATACAAACCGTTTCAAGGCAGCTGTCACCCAGCGTTCTATTTCCAATTGGCTCAGTTTTTATGGGGTGAGTGATATCGGCTACTTCTTCACAAAATGGGAACTTGGGCATCACTTGTGGGAAGACCCGAAGAAATTATGGGAGTTCTCTCCATTGAAATATGCGGAAAATATCGAAACACCGCTGTTGATTCTCCACGGGGAGAGGGATTTCCGTTGTCCAATCGAACAGGCGGAGCAATTGTTCATTACCTTGAAGCATTTGCGTAAAGAGGTGGAATTCGTCCGTTTCCCAGGGGCAAATCACGAATTGAGCAGAAGCGGGAAACCGGAACTGCGGATTCAACGGCTCGAACATATTTGCCGTTGGTTTGACAAATATTTATAAATACCAAAACATATCCCCACCTCGTCTGATAGGTGGGGATGATTTTTATTGATGGCAACGCCCTTTCAACACTTCGGTCAATGCCTGAATGAATGCGTCGATTTCTTTAGTCGTTGTCGTAAGTGGCGGCAATATCCGGAGGACGTGTTCACCGGCTGACAGTGCAAGGACTTTTTTTTCCCTGAGTGCTGTGATATATTCCGCTGCGTCTCCTTCAATTTCCAGCCCGAGGAGCAAACCTTTGCCTCTGATCCCCTTCACCTCGGAAAACTCTTCTTTCAAATCCTTTAAAATTTCCAGAAAATAACCGCTCATCTGCTTCACATTTTCTGCGATTTGTTCTTCGATGATCGTTTTCACCGTCGCATAGCCTGCAGTCGCTGCCAACGGATTGCCGCCGAATGTACTGCCATGGGTCCCTGGTGCGAAGGATGCAGCGGCATGTTTCTTCGCAAGCATGGCTCCGATTGGAAAACCGGAACCCAGCCCTTTCGCCAAGGTGATCACATCCGGCTCGACGTCATACTGTTCATATGCAAATAGTGTGCCTGTTCTGGCGATTCCCGTTTGCACTTCATCGAACATGAGTAAAATATCCTGTTCTTTACAAAGATGTGCCAATGCTTGAATCCATTCTTTATCCGCAACATGGACACCACCTTCACCTTGGATGAGTTCCAAAAGGACGGCTGTCGTTTTTCCGTTATCAATTTTTTTCAATGCATCCATATTGTTATACGGCAAATAGCGGAATCCCGGAGTGAGTGGTGTGAAGCCTTGATGGATTTTTTCTTGGGCTGTAGCCGCCATCGTCGTTCCTGTTCTGCCATGGAAGGATTGTTTGAAGGTGACGATTTCTGTACGCTCCTCATTCCCTTTATCTTTTGCATACTTTTTAGCCAACTTGATTGCCGCTTCATTCGCTTCGGCACCACTGTTGCAGAAAAAGACGGCATCCATCACACTGTTTTCCGTCAGAATTCCAGCCAATTTTTCCTGGTTCGGGATATGATATAAATTGGATACATGCCACAACGTATCCAATTGTTGTTTTAAAGCCTCCTGTACCGTATCCGGCACGTGTCCCAAATTGCAAGTTGCAATCCCCGAAGTGAAATCCAAATATTTCTCTCCCTGATCATCCCACACATAACTGCCTTTTCCTTTTACAATCGTCAAAGGGAAACGGGCATACGTGTTCATCACTGACGACTGTTTTTCCGTATTCACCAAATTAGACATGTTGAATCTCTCCTAAAACGATTTTCGTTCCGACCTTTCCTCCGTTCAAATAAGCTTTCAAATCATCCGGCACGAGACCATTGATGATGACCGATTCCTTCACTCCGGATGAAACCGCTTTTAAAGCGGAATTCACTTTCGGTATCATCCCTCCATAAATAATGCCTTTGGAAATTTTCTCCTCGATTTCCGCTTTGGTCAGTCTTGGGAGGACGACTTTTTTCCCGTTGACCTCTTCCATGACACCAGGTATATCACTGATCAGGATGAGCTTTGCTTGTAAAGCCTCAGCAACCGCTGCTGCGGCGGTATCGCCATTCACATTGTAATGTTGGCCGGACTTATGGATCCCGATCGGTGAAATGACGGGGATTGCCCCATGTAGAACGAGCGTTTCAAGCCATTTTTTATTCACTTTTTCCACCTTACCGACATAGCCGAGTTTTCCGGTAGCATCTTGCGGCTCCACTTGCAGTAACGACGCATCCACCCCACTCAAACCGATGCCCGTTCCCCCGCTTTGCTGGATTTTCGTGACGATTTGTTTGTTCAAACGGCCACTCAAAACTTGCTCGACGACTTCTAGCACTTCTTCTGTCGTGACCCGTAAACCATCGACAAATTCGCTCTTTTCATTCATCCGTTCCAAGATGTCATCGATTTCCGGACCCCCACCATGGATGATGATCGGACGGATGGTTCCTGTTTTCTTCAAATCAACGATTGTGTCATAAAATGATTGCGGGAGTTTCTCTAAAATACTTCCCCCGACTTTCAATACGACAAATTCCACTGATTTCACCTCACGTTCGATAGGAAGCGTTGATTTTCACATATTCATAGGTCAAATCACATCCCCATGCGGTTGCTTCCCCTTCTCCGCTATTTAAATCGACATGGATGGTGACCGTGTCTTGTTCCAAATAGGTCGTTCCGGCTCTTTCATCAAAATCAAGAGGCAAGCCTTTTTCCACGACTTTTATATCCCCTAAGGAAATCGTCACTTTATCGGCATCCAACGGCTCACCGCTATATCCGACGGCGCAAATGATCCGCCCCCAGTTCGGGTCGGAACCATAAACAGCCGCTTTCACTAGATTGGAGGAAATGATCGCTTTTGCGATTTCACCGGCCGCTTTGTCGGAAACCGCCCCTTCCACTTGCACTTCAATCAATTTCGTCGCCCCTTCCCCATCACGGGCGATTTGTTTAGCCAATTCCTGGCACACATATTGCAAACCGTTGACAAACACGGACCAGTCCGGATGATTTTCATCCAATGTTTCATTTTCCTGCATGCCATTCGCCAGGACGAGAACCATATCATTCGTACTGCAATCCCCGTCGACTGTAATCATGTTGAACGATTGATCCGTCACTTGACGCAATGCTTTTTCTAAACTTTTCTGTTCCACTTTTGCATCTGTCGTTATAAAAGAAAGCATCGTCGCCATATTCGGTGCAATCATCCCGGAACCTTTCGCCGCACCGGCAATCGTCACTGTTTTCCCATCGATTTCAAGTTGCACCGCTGCATGTTTCGTCACGGTATCTGTCGTTAAAATCGCTTGCTCGAACCGTTCGGCACCTTGGTTTTCTTCCAAATGCATCGCTTGAATTCCTTTGTGGATCTTCTCCATCGGTAGCTGGACACCGATCAATCCTGTCGATGCGACTGCGACGAGGTCTTTGGCAACTCCTTTTTTCTCGGCCGCCAACGCTTGTGTTTCCAACGCATTTTGATAGCCTTGCATGCCGGTCACTGCATTGGCATTTCCGGAATTCACGACGATCGTTTGGATTTTCCCGGTTTTGGCAAGACTGTCTTTCGTCACTTTGAGCGGAGCTGCTTGGAATGCATTCAATGTATAGACGCCCGCCGCAGTCGCTGGCACTTCCGAATGGATCCAGCCAAAATCGAGCTTTTTTCTGCGTATTCCGATATGGACACCACCCGCCTCAAATCCTTTTGGCGTGGTGACATTCCCCTCTTTCAACACGTTAAATGTTTTGGTTTTCATTAAAGTCATGTCAACTTCCTCCTATGGATACATTGGAATCATTTGTAATCCAAGTCCCTCTTCCCAACCATTCATTATGTTTGCATTTTGGATCGCTTGCCCGGCAGCACCTTTGACGAGGTTGTCGATGGCCGCAGCTACGATCAATTGGTTCGTTCTCTCATTCACTAAAATACCGATGTCACAGAAATTGCTTCCTTGGACTGCTTTTGTCACAGGAAATTGTCCTTCCGGTAAAATCCGGATGAACGGATCGTCCTCAAAATAAGATTGATAGTTTTTCAACATTTGTTTCGTCGTCACTTCTTCTTCTAAATTGGCATACATCGTGCAAATCAATCCCCGGGTCATCGGAATGAGATGGGTCGTCAAAATCGTTGTCACTTGTTCATCAGTCGCCTGCGACAAGTACTGTTCGATTTCAGGAATATGCTGATGCTTCCCGATTTTATAAGGCGATACATTGTCATTCGTTTCCGAAAAATGGGTAGCCGCAGTCGGCGTCCGTCCAGCTCCGGAGACGCCGGTTTTCCCGTCGATGACAATCCCTTTCGAATCGATAAGACCTAACTGCAATGCCGGAATCAAGCCTAACAAAGCTGAGGTTGGAAAACAGCCCGGATTGGAAATGATTTTTGCCTGTTTGATTTCATCTTTATAAATTTCCGTCAACCCATAGACCGCTTCATCCAACGTGTGTTGCGGCGCGGCTGGTTTTCCGTACCATCTTTCATAGTCTTCTCGTGATGACAGCCGCAAATCTCCGGATAAATCAATCACTTGCAAATTGCCACCTTGTAATTCAGGTACAATTTCTTTGGCGACGCCTGCCGGGGTAGCCAGAAACACGATATCGACCTCTTCTTCCAAACAGTCAAGATCCAACTTTTCCATCTTAATATCTGCTTTATTTATGAGATGCGGATAAATTGACGAAAGGACTTCTCCGCTTTGGGAGTGGCTATACACTTTTACCACTTCCATTTTGGGGTGTGTATCCAATAACCGGATCAATTCAATTGCTCCATAGCCCGTTCCACCAATAATTCCCGCTTTTTTCACTGTCAACAACTCGCTTTCCAAATTAATTATTCATCATTATACATAGATGTGTATAAATATGCAAGTGCATTTATAAAAATTTGTTCCCAAAAGATGAACTAAAGCGTTTGACTTTTGGAAATTAATATTTTATACTGGGTGGAAACAAGGTAGGTGGTGCCAGTCATGAAAAAATATTTGATCTTTGCCCTTTGTTTTATCATCTTGTTTACTATTTTCGAAGTTCTTTCAGGAATGCTTCTCACCCTTTTGTATACGCCGGATGTTTCAGAGGCTTGGAATACAAGTGTCAACCTCTCTCAAGAAGTTGTCATCATAGGAAATAACAGCAGCTTTTTAGTGACATTATTTTTAGCCTTGCTATCTGCTTCCATTGCGTATGTCATCCAGAATAAATTTACCGGCACCAGAACGACAAACAAATAAAGACTCTGTTCAACATGAACAAAGAGGCTGTAGCTCGGAAAAAAACTCACTCGTTTTCCGTCCACAGCCCCTTTTTCAATCTAAATGTTTTGCTAAAAATGCATTTAATGTATTCAAATATCCTTCCCGATCAAGGACGATGGATTCCCCATGATTCGCTCCGGGAACGATGTACATTTCCGCTTCCGATTGTGTATTTTCATACAACAATTCCGTCATCTCGGTCGGTACGAACGTGTCCGCTCCACCATGAATGTAGAGGATCGGGATTTCCGCTTTTTTCACCTGAGCGAGCGCCGACGCTTCCTTGAACGTATAGCCGGCCTTCCAGTTCGTCACCATTGCAGTCGTCGGAAGGATGGGAAAACTCGGCAACCGGAACATCCGCCCGAGCTGATAATCGAATAGATCATAAACACCGGAATATGGGCTGTCCGCAATCGCCACTTTCACATTATCCGGCAAATCCTCCCCCAAGGTCATCAAAACGGTAGCCGCTCCCATCGACAGTCCGTGTAAAATGATTTCTGCATCGTCGCCAAGTTCTTCGATGATCCGGTCGATCCAAGCGACGTAATCCAAACGGTCATGCCAACCAAAACCGTAGTAATCCCCTTCACTCCGTCCATGGCCACGACTGTCTGCGGTGAACATGTTGAATCCGAGTTCTTCGTAGTAATATTGGCCGAACAATGCCATATCCCGTGCCCGGCCTAAATAACCATGGGCGAAGACAACCGTCTTGTTCGTCGGTTTTCTAGCTTCCAAAAAGTATCCTTGAAGCTTGAGCCCATCGAAGGAGGTCATTTCCCAATATTCAAAAGGCTGTTCATCGGCCCACTGGCGCCAATCGCCTTTTGTGAACACATCCATCGCTTCGGCGGATACTTCCAAATCGGAATTGCCATTCAAAAAATCTTTCGGGCCGCGTTCAATCGCCAATTTGTAAAAAAAGACGCCGGCACCGATATCTATGATCAATAACAAAGTGACAAGTGCAACTGTCAGTTTCAGCCATTTTTTCTTTCTTTTCAAACCTTTGCTCCTCTCGATTTCTATTACTCTATTATATAAAAAAATAAAGGTATTCGCCATTCAAAATCGGCGAATACCTTTACTTTCCTCAAAATGACAAATTTTATTGTAAATGTCTTTTTTCCATCAGATGGATGCCGACTCCCATAAATACGACTCCCATCAATATCAAAATGCTCACCGGCATCATCACGACTTCAAACGGCTCCTGATAAATGACCAAATCATTCAACGCTTGCATGCCGTATGTCAGAGGATTGATTTTCGACAAGGCGAGCAAAAATTCCGATTGTACGATTTCAATCGGCCAAAACGCTCCACCGATCATCGCCATGCTCACTGCCACGATTGGAAGTGCTGCATTGAATTGCTGCGTGTTTTTCACAATCGCCGTCACAAAAATCGCTAAGGAAACGATTGTAAACGTATAGGCCAACATAATGAGCAAAATCTCGCCGAATTTTCCATGGAAATCCATGTCGAATAAAAAGCGGAATGCGAAAAAGATGACGAGGATTTGCAAATATCCTTCGATGAAGCTATACACTAAATTACCGATATACATTTCCCATTTCTTCAAAGGTGATAAAATCATCCGATCCCAAATGCCTTCTTTTTTCTCAATCAAAATCGGCATGACACTGTAAAAAATCGTGAAGATGACGAAAAACAAAGTGAATCCAAAAATGGAATGGAGTCCCCGGTCAAAGATGAAACTCTCAGCACTTTGGAATGTTTGATTTTCGATGGTGAACACCGGGTTTTCCATCGCTTCATGGTAATCGGATAAGAATTTATCCTTTTGTTCTTCATTTCCGGCAAATAACCCAAGCACCGCTTCTTCCCGGAATATCTTCGCATATAATTCCGCTACGGTTTGTTCGATCAATCGGACGTTCGGTGACTCGATCCCGACGATCATTTCGTATCCGTCTTCTTCGAGGATGATTCCGGCTTCAGCATTTCCCCGCCGGACGGTTTCTTCTAGAGCATCCTTTTCCCGCCATGCGAAATCATATACGTCATTCTCTTCTAAAGCTTTTCCGATGGCACTGTTCTTGATGGATTCATCTCCTGTAATCGGAACGCCGATGCGATCGAAGCCATGACCGATGTTGCCGATGATTAATGTGAAAACGATGGACATTCCTGTAAATATGAGAAATAACCAAGGTCCACGGATGAATGATGTGAATTTTGCCAACAAAATTCCCTTCATGATGAAGCACCCCGTTTCGGAAAGGTGATGGCCCCGATGAGAATCGCTCCAAAAGCGAAGCAAGCGATGAACACCAAGTGATCGAGATTCGCCGTGATCGCTTCACCACGCATGATGCTCAAATAGGCGCTCATGGCGGCTCCATTCGGGGTGAAGTTCCCAAGCTTTTGCAAGAAAGAGCCTTCACCGACCGGAAAGAAACTCCCACCGAGAAACGCAAAAATCGTCACCACAATACCGGAGAAAAAGCCGGTGATTTGCTCATTGCCGTTTTTAAAACTGATGGCTGTCAGTAGGACGGAAATCCCGCCAACCGCTAATGCAAAGAAAACGGTGATGACAAAAAAGGCGGCAAAATCCGGCCATTTGACTCCAAAAAAGAAGTAAGCAAAAGCAAACACGAACAACGACTGCAACAAGGCAAAAAGCAAGCCGGAAAGCAAGACACTGACGAAATAAGTCCAGCGGGAAATATTTGCAAGGATCATCCGATCGAAAATATGGATGTTTCTTTCCTGGAATGCATAATTGGCCATCGTCGCAGCTAAAAACAACACATTCATCACAACCATCCCGATTGTGTAATAGGCTTTAGCTGTAACCGGATGGTAGGGGCTGATGGACGAGACATCTTGTTTAAAATGAGTAGATGCTTGATGCAATTGTTCAGGGTCGATACCGTTTTTACCGAGGAATGCCCCAACTGTGAACTCTTCCTGATACATCGTCAAAATTTGTTCCACGACGTTTCCGGCGATTTCCGAACCCCGTTTATAATGAATTAATGCTTTCGGCGTCGGCTCTTCATCCAATAACATACTGGATAAGAAATCATAGGAGAAACTCTCTGGAAACTCGACGATGACTGCAAAAGATTCATCATTTTTAATCTCATCCAACCGATTCGGCTCCACCGTTTCCAACATGATCATATCTTTCAATTCTTCAGATTGCAGGACTTCCAAAAACGTTTCCACCGGCTGAAGATTTTCGACAGTCACCAGAAGTTCATTGATAGCAGATGACGGTAAACCACTTTCTTCCAGTCCCGCCTTAAACCGTTCCACTTGTTCCGCTTCTGCTTCATGCTTAACGACCGCTATTTTGAAGGTAAGATCCAGCTCGCCGCCATCCATTAAACTGCCTAACGCATTCCCGAGAATCGTAATTAAAATGACCGGCAAGCCGAGAAGAAGCAACAATTCCATAGGATTTCGGAAAAGGAGCAATGCCTGTTTTTTTATCATGTTCAAAATCATCCTGCATCCTCCCCCTTAATCCCGTAATGCTCTTCCGGTCAAGTGCAGGAACACGTCTTCCAACGTCACCTGTTTTATATGGACACTGCGAAGTTGGATATTCGTTTCATCGGCGAGATGAGCCACTTCAGAAAAAATGTTGATTTCTTTGGAAACGACTAATGTAACTTCTTTTTCGTCCACTTGCATCTGTTGGACTTGAGGAATGCCCTGCAATTTTTCCAAGAATTCATCATTCCAGTAGTCAGCCTTCAATAAAATTGTGTTTTCCGATGCAAGAATCTGCTTGATCTCTTCCTTCGATCCGGAAGCGATAAGATTACCCTGATCCATAATGTAAATCCGATCACATAAATATTCGACTTCTTCCATGTAATGGCTCGTGTACAACACGGTCATTCCTCTTTCTTCGTTCAACCGTTTCACTGTTTGTAAAATGTAATTCCGTGACTGGGGATCGATCCCGACAGTCGGTTCATCCATCACTAAAATTTCCGGATCATGAAGCATGGCGACTCCAATATTCAATCGGCGTTTCATTCCGCCGGAAAAAGTTTTCACCAAATCCTTCTTTCTATCCATCAATCCAATTTGCTGCAACACCTCGTCAATTTTCTTTTGTAATACCGCGCCTTTCAAGTGATAAATCCGACCGAAAAACTTCATATTTTCTTCTGCGGACAAATCTTCATACAAGGCGATTTCTTGCGGTACAATCCCGATGATTTTCCGCAACGGTTGGGGATTTTTGATGATGCTTTCATTCAAGAATTTCACATCACCACTTGTCGGTTCAATCAGGGAAGAAAGGATTGAAATGACCGTCGATTTTCCCGCTCCATTCGGACCGAGCAAACCGACGATTTCCCCCCGGCCGATATACATGCTGAAGTTTTTTACAGCTTCCGTCTGTTTGTATTTTTTCGTGATATCGATCAGTTCGATCATGTTACCACCTCCATGACTCCAGTTTAATCGAGCATCAAGCGGATGGGAACTGTCCAAAGTCACTTCCCGCCATGACCTCCGTCATTTTTTTCAAGATAAACGAAATCAAATCGAATAAAAATCCGGATCGATTATCCATTCAGTTGGAAAAATTGATCCGGATTTTTGCTCACATTCTTGATTGTCATTTCTTGATTGTCATATTGTTACTTTTCTTTCGTGTACTTTGGTGCGATGAACAGTGTCGCAACTAAAATGATTTGACTTGCCAGCAAAAGAATCCCGCCCAATTTTTGTTCCTCGACCGCGTCATACGGCATAAACGCAGCCGCCATTTCCGGCGTCAAATCTTTTACGTTCGGCATACAGACGGCCAATGATTCGAGGAACTTTTCCGCATCCGTATACACGAGATACAAACTTTGATCTTGCAGCAATAAAATGGTTGCGTAAGGAATAAAGAAAACAATCGTCAAAATGATATAAATGCGCTTTTTTGTTTTCGTCAAAAAATGTGAAACGATCGGCATCCATAACATGATCCCTGCAAAAAGCAAAGCGAACATCATTAAGTAATTGGTGAACAAGTCCACTCGTACAGGGTTGAAAACCGCAGGTAAATGATAAATATAAAAAAGTCCAAAGAACGTGACAAAACAGACGATTGGATTGGATAAGAATTTCAAAATCGGTCTGACATACGAAATGTCCATTCCTCGTCTGAATATTTCATTTTTCGACCCCATGACAAGGAGTGGTGCCGCCACAAGAATTAAAATGATCAATTGGATGATATGGGTACTGTACTTGATTCGCGCAATGACATTAATCGGACTGCCTAATGCCGCGAAAATCGCAACCATCCCGAGGACAAATACCACTAGTTTCCATTTCGGAAAGTTTTTATCAGGCAATAACAAGAAGTAAACAACGAGGAACAATCCCATGTAAATCAGGATTCCACCATTCCAAAGGGTTGAAAAATGAAAGTCAGCCAAAATGACTTCAAGCATCGATATCCACCTTCCTTGAGAAACACTCATATAAGTATATCGTATTTTTCAAGGGGTGGATGAGAAAACTTATAACAAAGTGATGACAAGTCTTTACGACAACTTGTGCTTTACGGCATAAATCGCAAGTTGGGTCCGGTCGCGGAGTCCGACTTTTTGCAGAATAGTGGAAATATGGTTTTTCACCGTCCCAACGGATAAATACAGCTCAGCAGCGATTTCCTTGTTCGTTTTTCCTTCGCCGACCAATTTGGTGATCATCAGTTCCCTTTCCGTCAGCTCCACATCGATTGTCGGTTTTTCAGCCCGTTCGAGCAAACGGGGCATCACTTTCGCAGCGACTTCATCATGTAACGTCAAGCCGCCTTTCATCGCACTATGTACTGCTTCGATGAGTTTTTCCGGAGCTGCTGTTTTCAAAAGAAAGGCACTTGCCCCTTCTTTCAACGCTTCATAAGCATACTCTTCGTCGTTGAAAGTGGTGAGCATCAAGATTTTAATATGCGGGAATTCTTTTCGGATGATTTGCGTCGCTTCGATTCCATTCATTTCCGGCATACGGATGTCCATCATGATGATATCGATGGATGACGTTCGGACAATCTCCACCGCTTCTTTCCCATTGGATGCTTCATGGGTCACTTTTATATTTTCATCCTGCTCCAAAATCATTTTCAAACCTTGTCGGACGATCAATTGATCCTCAACCAACAATACCCGCCACATGTCATGTTTCCCCTTTCGTCAATTTACCGGATACGACGAACCGGTTTTCAGTCTGATAGACACGCAATGTTCCATTCACTTCTTCCACCCGGTCTTGCATATTTTTCAATCCGAAGCCCATCGTGAATTTTTTCCGCTTCCGGATTGGATTGCTGATTTCAAATAAAATATCGTCCGTCGCTGTTTTGCTCAATGTAATATATGCATCCCGTGTATCCCCATGCCGCATGATATTTGTGAGCGCTTCTTGGATGACACGGTACAAAACGACACTCATCTTGTTCGTGATCGGAACGGACAAAACCCCTTGTTTCAACGTAAACTGGACAAGCAGATGGCTTTCCGCTTCCAATTTGCGGATGAGGTGGACAACCGTCGCAATGCCTTCACTTTCTTCAATTTGCAATGCCTTCACTGCAGAACGGGTATCTTCCAAACTTTCTTTTGCCATCACCAGCAATTCATCAAATGCCGGATTTTTCTCTTGCATACGGAGCATTTCCAACTTCATAATCAACGCCGTCAACCGATGACCGACGGAATCATGGATATCCCTTGCGATCCTCGTCCTTTCCTCGAACCGCGCATTATTTTCGGCGGCAATGTGCAGTCGTTTCAACGTCCGATATTCTCCAAGAAGTTCTTCATAAATTTCCTGTTGTTCCCGCCTATCTTGGATCAAGTCGTTGATTTTATAACTGGAAAAACCGATGAAAACCGCAAAAATCAGGATTTGCAGCGTCACGTCATCCGGCAACTGCAAAACAAGAAAAAAGAGAGTCGTTTCGGCAAATAAAATGAGGAGTTCCCGCTTATTCAAACGGAAACTTGCATCGATCAAGACATAGAACAAAATAATTGCAGCCATCGCAGGCTCCGTCGAAAAAAACAACCCTTGCACGAAAGGAAGAATCAATAAGCCGTTGTATATCCAAAGTAAATGGTGAGGCAAGCTCAATAGAAAATAGAACCCCAACGCAACGGCAAAAATGAGTAAGCTGACAGGAATGAATGTACTGTTCACAACAATTTCGTAAATCCATAACAAAGAAAAAACAACTAACCGTAACCAAAACACGACCATTTTGTCACTTCCAATCCTTCACGATGAAATCCTTTTTCTCAATCTATTATAACTTTAACGGAATACTTTTTATAGACTAGAAATACTTGATATAATACGTGATATAATCAACTGATAGAAAGGGGGAGTTGCGATGGAATATACGTTGTTCTTTACCGGCTACCCGGGTTTTCTCGCGAGGGGTTTACTCGACGAAGTGCTGAACGCTCACGGTGAAAAAATCGACCATATCTATTTGCTCGTGTTGGAAGAAGAAATGGAAGTAGCGGAAAAAGCGATCACCCGCCATCCGGTAAAAGAAAAAATGACGCTCATTCCTGGCGACATTACGAAAGATAATCTAGGAATGGAAGTAAGTATGACGAAAAAACTGGAAGCTTCCATCACTCATCTTTTCCACTTGGCGGCGATCTATGATTTGGCAGTGCCGAAAAAAATCGCCTACAACGTGAATGTGCATGGGACGGAAATGGTGACGAATTGGGCTCGGAACCTCAAAAATTTATCACGTTACATCTATTTCAGCACCGCCTACGTTTCCGGTACACGGGAAGGAATCATTTATGAAACAGAGTTGAATATGAACCAAGATTTCAAAAACCATTATGAACAAACGAAATTCGAAGCAGAACTCATCGTGGAAGACGCGAAAAAATATTTGCCGACGACGATCATCCGTCCGGGAATTGTGAAAGGCCATTCGAAAACCGGTGAAACGATCAAATTCGACGGCATTTACTTCATGTTGCATTTGTTTGATCACCTAAGCTTTTCCCCAGTCCTCCCCTATTTGGGCGAAGGGCGTGTCGAGGGTAATTTTGTCCCTGCCGATTATGTATTGGAAGCGACGAGTTATTTGGCATTTCAGGATAAAAGTAAAGGCAAAACATATCATCTTACCGACCCGAATCCTTATACGATGAGGGAATTGTATCGGATGGTTGCAAAGAGTTATTTGGGGAGGGAACCGAAAGGGCAAATCCCCCTTGAATTAGCAAGGCTCCCGATGAATGTTCGAGGGATCGAAAAATGGTTGCGGGTGGAAAAAGAAGCTCTCGATTATTTTACGTTCGATGCAGCTTATGATTGTTCCCAAGCTCTTGAAGATTTGGCCGGTTCCGGTATTTCCTGCCCGGATTTTAAAGAAACGCTCGAACCGATGGTTGCTTATTACCAAAAATATAAGGACGATTTGGACAAATATATTTTTCATTAAAAAGATGCTGTCGTTTCAATCAGTTTCAATTCGCTTTCT
Source organism: uncultured Oceanobacillus sp. (assembly GCA_938004015.1). GTDB lineage: Bacteria > Bacillota > Bacilli > Bacillales > Amphibacillaceae > Oceanobacillus. The sequence continues at coordinate 9,700 of CALKWU010000234.1, read as the reverse complement.
TTTGCGGCATGGACTTTTTCCGTAACCATTTGATCCATTTATCGAGAGTTTCTTTTACAGTTGGCGACCGGAAAAGGAAAACGATACCACGAATGATCAAAAATAACAGCCAACCGAAGAGGTAAACATGAATGGCAGCTAGAAAACGTGCCAATGTATTTCCCGAGCCGATTTCATCTAATAAATAGTCATACGCACCTATATTTCCATCACGCTGCGCTGCAACGAGAAGAAAAAGCAGTGGTGCAAGTAAAGCGAAGATCAGGGAGATGACTGCCGGGATGCGATATTTTTGGATCACCCAAAATACGATTCCTGTCAATAACGCAAAGATAATGAAAACGAGATACCCTATCATATTTCCCGATAAATCCATCACGTCGATCCCCCCTGAAAGAACGGTAGTGATTGGAACTTACATTAAATTATAGGTGGCAATTGGGAATATGTCTATGGGGGAAAAAGCCGATATTTTTTAAAAAAACGTCCGGACACATGACTGATCGATGTTATCGGGGAGTTTTACAAGTTCATCAAACGCTTCAAAGTAACGGAAAAATGCAAAAGCCGGTCTCCAGTGGAAACCGGCTGTCCATATCATACAATACGAGCCACAATTGCCGTATTTGCAGAATAAAAAGTTTTAAACCACCACTTCTCGCAAGTGGGTGTTTGCAGAAAACCTTCCTGTCTTCCGTTCTGTGACGGCCCGACATTCCAGTTCCGATATAAAACTCCCTATTCATCATTTAGAGGTTAAAACTTAATTCCATACGAACATTGTAGCTTGTAGTTTTATTCTACCATGTTCAGTTCTAAATGCAATGGTAAATTTTACAATTCATCGTGGATGACGGATGCCGATAATATCAAGATTCGTTATAATTCCGATCAGCTCTTCCGAAGAATCCCCATTTTCCGTTATGAGCAAAGCTTCCAGCCGATTCCCTCTCCCGATTTTCTTTTTGAAAATCTCGACCGCTTCCAATATCGACGTGTCTTTTGAGATGAACCGATAATTGTCTTTCGTTTCATACTCTAAAACTTCCGCAATCGTCACGTCGGAAGTGGATTTGCCGTTATGAACGTTCCCCGCCAACCAAAGCGCTATCGCCCGTTGGCTGATCAAACCTTTGAATTCATTTCGATCATAAACAGGAAATTTCGTTATTTTCTTTTCATGGATAAGGGAAAGCAAATGGTTTAGCGGCTCCTGTTGCTGGAAAGTGTACACTTTTTTTGTGAATTTCGGTACGACAAGCCGTGGCTGGTGCAACTCCTTTTCAATCATTTCAATCCGTTTCACTGTCGCATCATGCGGTTCGGCGATCGCATAGGAAACATCGATTTTATTATGGACGATCGCATTCCGCAATTCAGCGAATTCCAACAAGTCGTCACTGTATCTGCCGACGACGGCATGACGATGTTTCAGCATATGCACCATTTTTGAAAATGCGATATTCCGATTGCTCTTGATGAGTGAACTCAATTTTTTCTCAATCCGATTGAATGATGTCAAAAAACGATCTGAATTCCGATACATATTCATACTCCTAGAACTAGTCATATGATTGATTATAAGGGATTCAGGCTTTTATATAAAGTACGATGACAGGGCTCGGAAACCCCGAGCCCCGTCATTAAGCCAATTCCACTTTTTTCTTCTCACCATTGTTCAAGGAATAACTCGCCTTCATATCGGCATTCAGTGAATGGGCGACAGAACAGTATTTGTTCAACGATAATTCGATTGCCCGGACAAGTTTGTCCTCCGGGATATCTCCGGTGACGATGTAATGCATTTCAATGGACGTATAGCGTTTTGGATGGCTTTCCGCCCGGTCTCCCTTTGCCTCCACTTGAAATTCATCCAATGACAACTTCATTTTTTGCAATATCGATACGATATCGATTCCACTGCAACCGATCACGGCAGCGATAAGCATTTCCATCGGTGTCGGAGCGCGATCTTCTCCACCAAATTCCTGCAAGCTGTCCGTCACCACTTCATGCCCGGATGGAGTAGTTCCGGAAAATGCGAGCTTTCCTTGCCATTCCATTTTCAATTCCATCGATAAACCCTCCTATTGTTAAAAAGTGATCTTTTTCGACGACAAGTTGCATTAAGATTATTACATCACAAGCCTTTCCGATTGCCAATTCCTTCTGTGACTTATCCATGTCGAGACGTTTCGGTTGGAGGACAGCCCCCTGCTTCCGTATAATATGGAAAAAGGGGGATTCCAATGTGTCTGATCCATTTTCATCTGCAAGAACATCCACATTACCAATTGATTGTTGCGGCAAATCGGGACGAATTTTATGATCGCCCGACGGAAAAAGCCCATTTTTGGCCTGATGCCCCAACTCTTCTTGCCGGCAGGGATTTACTGCAAAAAGGGACATGGCTCGGAATCACAAAAGAAGGACGATTTGCCGCACTTACAAATATCCGGGACTTATCTTTGGAAGGAAAAGACAAAAAATCCCGTGGACATATCGTCCGTGGATATTTGACATCGAAGAAAAATCCGGTAAATTTTTTGGAACAATTACGTCATGAGAAAAATGCATATGCCGGTTTCAACATTCTCATCGGAAATTCTGATGAACTTTACCATTACAACAACGTCGAAGATTCCATCACGAAAGTCGAACAAGGAACCCATAGTTTGAGCAATGCCACCCTCAACACTCCATGGCCGAAAGTCGCGAACGGAAAGAAACAGTTCGACGAGTATATCCGCAATACGGAACAAATCGATACGGAGCGGATTTTTCGGATTTTGGAAAATGATGAACAAGCTCCTGATGCGGAATTACCGGATACTGGTGTCGGATTAGAATTGGAACGAAAATTATCCGCCTCCTTCATTAAGACTCCTGATTACGGTACCCGTTCCGCGACGGTTTTACTCATCGATCGCAATCATCATGTCACATTTAAAGAAAGGACGTACGAAAAAGGCAAGTTCGTTTTTGAAAAGGAATTCACCTTTTCCCTTCCGATGACAGCGAAATAAATGTCTGATATTTCCCGCTGCTTTAGCGCAAACTAAAGTGGCGGATTTTTTTGCTGAATTGTCATAAATGGATGGTTTTAAGTGGTCGTTTTCAGGCTACAATGAAATTGAATGGTTTTTACTATGGCTGTAGTGGAAACTGTTTTTCCTGAACTACTCAATTTAACTTTGCTACAGAAAAGGAGGAAAAACATATGTTTGATGATCCCGTATTTGCCAGCCGAATGTTGACTTTATTGACCCTTTCCGTCCATATCATTTATGCGACAGTTGGGGTAGGGATTCCGTTGATGATTATGGTCGCCCAATGGATCGGGATAAAAAAGAACGATGATCATTATATTCTGATGGCGAGACGATGGGCACGAGGATTTGTCGTCACCGTCGCGGTCGGCGTCGTCACCGGAACGATCATCGGCTTGCAACTATCCCTTCTCTGGCCGAACTTCATGGAACTGGCAGGAAACATCATCGCCCTTCCGCTGTTCATGGAAGTGTTCGCATTTTTCTTTGAAGCAATCTTTCTGGGGATTTATTTATATACGTGGAATCGATTTGAAAATCAGAAAAAACATTTGTTGCTTTTGATTCCGGTAGCCATCGGGGCGGGGATGTCCGCCTATTTCATCACTGTCGTGAACAGCTTCATGAACGCACCACAAGGCTTTGATATAGTGGACGGTGCCCTCGTCAATGCAAATCCGGTGCTTGCCATGTTCAATTTGGCCGCACCGACGAAAGTGGCCCACGTGCTATCGACAGCGTACATGACTTCCGCATTCATTTTAGCGACAATTGCCGCTTTCTGTCTGTTGAGAGGTTCAAAACATGCTTATCATAAAAAAGCGTTGCATATGACGATGAAAATCGGACTCGTTTTCGCTATCGCTTCTGCTTTGATCGGTGATTTTTCCGGAAAGTATTTGGCGGAACATCAGCCGGAAAAACTCGCAGCAGCGGAATGGCATTTTGAAACGGAAAGCCATGCACCGCTCATTATGTACGGGTTACTCGATGAAGAGACCCAAGAAGTGAAATATGGAATCCGACTTCCGTATCTTTTAAGTATTTTGGCGTTCGGTTCCCCAAGTGCCGAAGTGATTGGTTTGAATGAATTCCCGGTGGAGGAACAACCTTCTTTGGAAGTCCATTATTATTTTGACATCATGGTCACCATCGGCATGGTCATGATTGCCCTTGCATTTATCTATTGGTTCGGAATCAGACAAGGTTATCGTTTCGTCAAAAGCAAATGGTTCCTCAGCTTAATCGTCCTTGGCGGTCCCTTATCGATGCTTGCGATTGAAGCCGGATGGTGGTTGGCTGAATTCGGACGTCAACCATGGATTTTACGAGGAATCATGACAGTGGAGGAAGCAGCGACGACAAGCGATTATGTCGGTCTCATGTTCATCTTCTTCGCCGCCTTGTATGCTGTTTTGTTGATTGGAACGGTCGTCGTCTTACGGAGGATTTTCGCCAACAACCCGGTTGAAAAAGAGCTTTTGGCCATGCAAGCCAATGAAGGTGGTGGACAATCATGAGTCTCGAAATTTTAGGGATCACCGTACTATGGACATTCCTTTTCGGTTATGTCATCCTAGGTTCCATTGATTACGGTGCTGGATTTTTCAACGCATACAGTATTTTGACTGGAAAAGAAAGGATTTTGTCCAAAGTGATCCAACGTTATCTGTCACCGGTTTGGGAAGTGACCAACGTATTCTTCGTCTTCTTCTTTGTCGGTATTGTCGGGTTTTTCCCGCAATCGGCTTATTACTTCGGAACGATATTGCTCGTTCCGGGAAGTATCGCTTTGATCCTTTTGGCGATCCGCGGCTCTTACTACGCCTTTGAAACTTATAGCAGCAGAGGCCATAAAGGATACGCTTTCCTCTATGGGCTGGCCGGTTTGCTCATTCCGGCGTCTTTATCCGTTGTATTGGCGATTGCCCAAGGCGGATTTGTCCATATCGAAAACGGCAATCCGGTTCTTGACTACAGAGCATTGTTTTTGAGCCCTCTATCCTGGTCGATCGTCGTCCTTGCCCTTGTGGCCGTGTTATATATATCCGCCGTCTTCTTGACATGGTATGCCGATAAAGCGAAGGATTTCGAAGCAAGGGAGTTGATGCGGAAATATGCGCTGATTTGGGCCGTACCGCTCATTGTCGCAGCAAGCGGCATCATCATCGAACTGTATTCCCACAACCGGGATTTGTTCGACGGCATCATGAATCTGTGGTGGATGTTTGCGATTTCCTTCATTCTCTGGACGCTGACCGTTTGGTTCATTTGGAAACGGAAAGGCTACACAACGGCGGTGTGGCTACTCATCGGCCAATTCGCTTTCGCCTTTTTCGGCTACGGTATCGCCCATTATCCATATTTGCTTTATCCGCATTTGACGATTCATGAAGGATTCACGAATGAAGCGATGGCTATATCCCTTGTCGTCGTATTTGTTCTCGGTCTAGCTTTATTGATTCCGTCCATTTATTTACTGTTGCGGCTGTTTCTGTTCGATAAAAAATATCTCGAAGGTCATAGGGAGTGAATGCGATGTTTAATGATTTCCTCATGTTCGTCGCCCCTGGTTTAACAATCGTCCTTGCCATCATCCTTGCTTTTGTTGTGACGAAATATGATGCTCCGGTCGGGGATGAAGATGAGGTCGAAGAAGATGTCGGGACTAAGTGAAATGGTCGTAACGATTGGATGGTAACATGATAAAAAAACGGTTTTCGTTCTAAGTTTTAAAACGAAAACCGTTTTTCTTATTGTTAATGGATACTAAAACAATCTTTTAAAAATTGGAAACTTGTCTTTCTTCACGCAACAAAAATGCAAGCGCCCGTTCACTGTATCGAAGTGTCACTTGGATGACTGGGCCGGTTCCAAATGCCATGATGACCGTACCGACACCGACTGGTCCCCCTAATAAGTACCCGATGACGACGACGAAAACTTCCATAATCGTCCGGGAAACTTGGATACTCCACTTTATTTTTTGGGAAATGAGCAACATCAAGCTATCCCTTGGACCTGCCCCTAATTTGGCAGCAATGTAAATGCCGGAACCTGCACCTGCAAGCATTACACCAAGGACAAAACAAAGCACTTGAAAGATGAAGGCCGTTGGATCCGGTAAAAGCCAATTAAAGAAGTCGATGAATAAACCGACGGAAATCATATTGATGAACGTACCGACTCTTGGAAACCGGCGTAATCCGATCGAAGAAATCGTAATGATGATGATACCGACAATAATATTCCAAGTACCGATTGTGAAGCCGAAATGATTGAACAAACCGATATGCAGTACATCCCAAGAGCCGACACCCAATCGTTGCCCTTTAATCGTCAACGTCACACCTAGACCTAAAATCATCAAACCGATGAAGAATATTCCCCAGCGGTAGAAGTATTCCTTAAGCATTTACACCCTACTTTCTAGTCAAAAACCGACCAATGACATAAACTTAAGTTTATCCAACCAATTAATTCATTATACCAGATGAACCGGCAATTTGCTTAGGAAATGACAGAAGAATCAGCTTTGGAACACATTTTGTTCGATTTGTTTCAGTTCGTAAAAATATCCTTTCCGTTCCATCAATTCCTGATAATTCCCGACTTCGACTATGTTTCCATAATCCATGACGACGATTTGATCCATTTTTTCCAAACCAGTCAAACGGTGACTGACGAGAACCAACGTATCCTCTTCAGCAAGCCGGAATATTTCCCTATAAATGGCCGCTTCCGTCAAGGAATCCAACGACGAGGTCGGTTCATCCAACAGCCAAATGAAGGAATTCTTCAACATTGCCCGCGCAATGGCGAGACGTTGTTTTTCCCCGCCGGAAAGATTCGCTCCTTTTTCCAACACGTGATCATCGAGCCGGAAAGTTGCAAGCTCCACTTTTTCCAATACGTCAACCATCTCTTCGTCCGTCACATCATCCGAGGCGATGGCTAGATTGTCACGGATCGTTCCATAGAAAAAATGGTTTTCTTGTAGGACGACATTCGTATATTTCCAAATGCTTTCTTGCGTGTACTGGTCGATTCCCTTCCCATCGATGGCAATCGTACCATTATCGGGCTCATCGAATTGTAGAAGCAAATGTAGAATCGTGGATTTCCCAGAACCACTTGGCCCGACAATAGCGGTTTTCGATCCTTTAGGCAGAGTAAGCCTTACGTCGTCGAGCGTTTTCCTCTCTTCACCGCTGTACGTGAAAGAAACGTTATCCAATTTAAAGGACGGGGGAGCTGTCAATTGCAATTCTTTTCTTTGTTCGACCGGGACTTCGACAACGACTTCGGCAAGTCTCGTCGCCGCTCGTCGGCTATCTTCCAAATGATTTGGAAACACCGCCATCGCTGCCGTATTTTCAAACACCGTCAAGGAAATCATCAACAACATCGCTAGGAAAATTCCATCCAGTGCGCCATTCGCCACAAGATACACACCTGTTGCAAGGACGAGCACCGAGATGCCTAATGACGCGAATGTATTGACTGCTTCATTGAAAAGTTGGTTCGTGGAAGCTTTTTCCTGTTCCTGCACATACTGTTCCGCCAACTCTTCCAATATTGCTTCTTTTTCAGCTAATCGTTCGTGGACTTTCAAGTCCCGGAAACCGTAAAACAACTCGGTCACTTCAGTTGACAGTTCACCCCGCTTTTCCCGTAATATTTTGTCGACTTTCCGCTTCCGAATCGAAAAATAGGAAGGAACTAAAATCGTCGTCAATACAAATCCGAGAAACAGGATGAGAGCGTGGATGACGGAAAAAACAGCTGTGAAAAGAATCGTGCATAAAAAGACGAGAACGAGCACGATCGGCGGGTAAAAAACACGTAAAAAGAAGTTCTGCAATGTCTCCACATCCCCGACGATCCGGGATAAAAGATCCCCGCTCCGGAAACGGTGGAAAACATGATGGAATTGCGGTTCCAATTTTTCGTAAAATGCGACCCGCAAATTGCTCAGCATCGTGAAGGTACCCCGATGGGAAAAGTATCTCTCGCCATAACGGCCGATGGCGGAAATGATGCCGAACAGTTTCACCGTCGCAACGAGCACCATCAATGTATAAATCGGTGGTGCCAATGCTGCTTGGGAAATCAAATAGCCGCTTGCGGAAAACAAGCCGACTGCTGTAATCCCTGCGATAAAACCGCAGACGACGGATAGGACGATATCTTTTTTCTCTTGAAACATGTATCGCATGACGTTTGTCAATTCCTTCATACTCGTTCCCCTCCCCGTTGAACTTGCACCATCGAACGGTAAACCGGACTCTCTTGCAACAACTCATCATGTGTACCTGTTGCAATCAGCTTCCCTTCGTCCAGAAGCAAAATCTTATCCGCATGTTGAATCGTATGCAGACGATGTGCAACCGTAATGACGGTAGCATTCTCCGCCAAACTTTGGATCGATTGTTGCAATATGGTTTCCGTCCGTAAATCCAAACCGACTGTCGGTTCATCGAAAAGGACAATGGAAGGCTGTTTTAAAAAGGCCCGTGCCAATGCGACCCGTTGCTTTTCTCCGCCGGAAAGTCCCCGACCGGCCTCACCGACCGGAGTATCGTACCCTTCTTCTAAAGATGCGACCAATTCATGGAGACCGGCCTTTTCCGCGGCTGCTTCAATTTCGGCATGTGCCACTTCTCCGTTTTTTCCAATTGCAATGTTTTCCGCAATCGTGCCGGAAAACAAATACGGGTGTTGGGAAATGTAACTCAATTTCCGGAACCAAGCCGTTTCTTTGTAATTGCTTCTCGGTTCACCATTTATGAAAATTTCTCCATCAGTAAGTGGTACGAGCCCGGCAATCACATGCAACAAGGTCGATTTCCCTGAACCGGTTTTCCCGATGATGGCAACTTGTTCATAAGGTGAAATCTTCAGTGAAACATTTTGCAATGAAAACCCGTCTGGTCCATAGTGAAAACTGATATTTTCCAAAGAAATCTCAGGTGGCTGATCTTCTTGGAACGATTTTTCACCCCATGTAACCGGCAAATCCGGTGCATCCAATTCTTTTTTCAATTTATTGAACGCCCCGGCACTCCCTCTTCCTGTATGGAATGCACTTCCGAGATCTTTCAATTTATTGTAAAATTCCGGCGCAAGCACAAGCATGAGGAAACCGGTGAAAAAACTCATATCTTGAAAGATGATCAAACGGATCGCGACTTCAAGAGCGATGAGCCCCATACTGAGCATTGAAATGAATTCAAGGGCGAGCGAGTTGGCAAAAGCAGTTTTCAATACGACCATCGTCGCATCCCGGAAATTCAAGCTGCTCTCTTCAATCGCCGCTTTTTGTTCTTTGGATCTGCCATACAATTTAAGTGTCGTGAGTCCTTGCAATGTATCTAAAAATTTTCCGGAAAAGGCCGCCATTTTATCTAATTGAGCTTCCGATTGATCTTTCGTATTGAACCCGATGATCACCATGAAAATCGGTATGAATGGAGCTGTAATCAAGATGATGGCTCCCGTCACCCAATGCTCCAAAAAGATGACGACGAGCAACATGAATGGAACGAGAACCGATTGGATGACTTGCGGGATGTAACTGCTGTAATAGTCATCAATTTCATCGATTGTATCCATCATCACACTCACTTTTTCACCGGATCTCGTATCCA
>CALKWU010000233.1 GCA_938004015.1 uncultured Oceanobacillus sp. | reverse complement strand
ATCGTTTCATTAGCTTTTTCCAAAATGTCTTTTTTCGCATTCAGCCATTCTTTCAATTCTGTTTGCTGTACCCGTCGCACGGCAATCGATTTTTCCATCGTTTCTTTACTTGGACCACCCTCAATCGAACGGATATTGACAAAATGTTCCGGGTCCAAGGCATCGGCCAGCTGTTGTTCCGTCAAATTCAATTTTTTGCCGACGATTTTTTCGGCATGTTTGTTCAAATGGTCCAACGTGAAATGTTCCAAAGATGTTTTTTCGTTTTTCACAAGGTCCTGTACAGATGCACTAACGATTTCATGAGCTTTCCTAAAGGATAAATCATTGGTACGGACCAATGTGTCAGCCAACTCCGTTACATTAGCGAAACTCTCCTTCGCCCGGTTGAGGAGATTTTCTTTATCGACTTCCATCGTCATCAATACACTGGACAACAAGTAATAAATGTTTGTCAATTTCTCCAAGGCGTTCCACATATACGGTTGCATGTCGTCTTCCGTATCGACGATGTCTCCGAATGGCGTATTATGCATCATCGAAAGCACCGTTTCTGCGTCCCCTTTGACGCTCGACAACAAGGCCCGGGTATGCTCAATTGATACCGGGTTTTGTTTTTGTGGCATGATCGAGCTGATTTGAACATACGGGCTGTACAAGGTGAAGGCATCAAATTCTTGTGTCCCCCAAATCAACAAGTCCTGTGTGGACCGTCCCAAATTGATCGCGGCCAATTGGACGGCCGTGGCGGTCTCACCGATATAATCCGCACCGGAAACCGCATCCCAAGCATTGTCTATAATTTTTTCAAATCCAAGCAGTTTTTTTACAGTCTCCCGATTGATGGAAAAACCAGACGTTGTCAGTGCCGCTGCTCCCATACTGCTCTGGTTGACGGTTTCATAGGCCGCCTGGAAGCGATTAATGTCCCTCGTCAGCATATCTGTCATTGCATTGAAATAGTGACCAAGCGTTGTTGGTTGGGCTTGTTGCGTATGCGTATAACCAAGCATGACCGTATCGATATGCTCTTCTGTAAGTTCGACTAAACTTTTCCGTAAAAACAAAGCCGCTTCAATCAACTGGATTAATCTTTCACGCAGATTCATCCGGTAAATCGCAATCCCCATATCGTTTCTGCTGCGGGCAATATGAAGATTCCCCGCAATTTCTCCGGCATCTTTAATCAAGAAATCTTCCACTTCAAAAAACAAATCCTCGTAAGTGCCATCGTAACTTCTTTCGCCGACTTCATCAATATCGATTTTTTTGATCGATTCAACGATTTTTTTAGCTTCTTTTTTATCCATGATTCCTTCTTCCACCAACATAATCAAATGTGCTAAATGGATTTGGACCATCGGGCGGATGGAATTGGCTTTTGCTTGATCGTAAGCCGGCTCCAATACGAGTTCCTTATACGTTTTCGATGGAAACGTGTCCCCTTCTTTTTCCATGATTTTTTTCCGATGTAATGAGACCATTGTATATGCTTACATCCTCTCCGTTTGAAAAATTGTTCAACCTAAAGCAGCGCCTGATTGGTTTGTCTCGCCTTTCAGCTTCTCGTTGATCAACAAGACAATAATGATCAATACAGTTTGCAATACCCCGTAAGCACAAGCCGTTCCGAACTGGAAAGAATACATTCTGTTCCAAATACCGACCGATAGCGGTACTGTCGACGGAGAATATAGTAAAATCGATGCGACGAATTCCGTCAATCCTTGGACAAAGGCAAGTAATGTACCAGCCAAAATCCCCGGCATGATGATCGGCAATACGACCCTTCTGAAAGAGTAAACCCACGTTGCTCCTAAACTTTGCGCCGCTTCTTCAATGGAATCATCCATCTGCATCAAGCTAGCCTGAGTGTTCCGGAACACGAGCGGCAACTGGCGGACAAAATATGCTAAAGGCATAATCCAAAACGTTCCGATCAACACTTGATTGAAGGAGAAAATGTTTCCTTCACTGAAAGCAGAAATCAAGTTGACTGCCACAACGGTACCTGGTAACGCCCATGGCACCATGATGAGGATATCCATGAACACTTTTCCTCGGAAATTGTAGCGAACCATCGCATAGGCTGCAAAAACCCCAAAAATAATGTTACCGATCACCGCAACCGTACTCATTTGCAAGCTGTTTTTGACCGGACCCCACGTTCTGGAATCGGTGAACAATTCGATATAATGGTCAAGCGTATACGATGTCGGAATGATTTGTGTCGTCCATTCGCCGTCCACTGCAAAAGAAATCAAAGTGATGACCATGATCGGCAATAGCAAAATGACGACACCGATGAAAGACAAAATTCCCGTAATATATCTTACCAGTGGTGAGCGCAATTCAGACCGGTGCACACCGATCCCTTTGCTTTGACTTTGGTAATTTCTTCTATTTTGGTACCAAGTCATTAAAATCAAGAATGCAATCGAAACGAGAGATAAGATCGTCGATTGAGTCGCTGCCATTTCCAGATTTCCGTTCGTCCGTGACAAAGCAATCGCCATCGTCATCACTCTTTCCTCACCGAACATGAGCGGAGCGGTATAAGAAGCCATGGAGATCATGAACACAAGCAAAGATGATGCGACAATGGCTGGCGTCAACATCGGGATGATGACCTTGCGCCAAATCGTCCAACGATTCGCCCCAAGACTTGTCGCAGCTTCTTCAATCGATGGATCGAGACCACGAATCGCAGCGGAAGCACTCAAATAATAATACGGATACATCGTAAATGTATGTACAACGATAATCCCCCATATCCCGGTCAAGGCAAACGGCACGTCATCCAATTGGAAAATCGCCTGGAAAAGTCTTGGAAAAATTCCACTGCTTCCATATAAAAATGAAAAAGAAATCGCACCAATTAATGGAGGCAGTGCCATCGGAACCAATGCGAGAACAGATAAAACCCGTCTTCCCGGAAACTCATATCGATTCAGCAAAAAGGCCATGCCTACTCCGACAATGGCACAAGTGATGACACTGACAATGGAAATGAAAATACTATTGTATAACGATTCCAAATTCGCTTCTGTCGTAAAAAATCGTATGTAATTCTCGAGTGAAAGCGAACCTTCTTGATCGACGACACTTTGGGCGAACGTTTTGTACATCGGATAGATGACGTACGCCAATAAGACGAGAAATAATGGTGACACCAATACATAAACGAAGTATCTCGACTCGGTCATGCGCTTCCACAGGCTTTGTTTTGGCGTCTTTATTTCATTCGTAGTTGCCATATCGTCACCTCTTTTCGCTCAAAAAATAGATTCCTTTTTCCGGTACGTGCAATGTAATCGAATCCCCTCGATTCAACACCTCGCTGCCGGTATTGACGAACATGACATCAAGTTCATGATCCCCTGTTTTCACGAGATAATTGATGTTGACCCCCGTGAATTCACTCAACAAGATTGTACCGGTCAACGTATTCGTCCCTTCACCTTCCCTGACCGCTTCCGGACGGATGGAAAGAAGAATATCCTTTTCCGTTTTAAAATCGAGGTTAGGTGCGGCGTTTTCCTTCAATCCGGTTAGTTTGACCCCATTTCCGATATCAACCGTGACATGGGTATCCGTCACGTTTTCTACTTTTGCTTTTACGATGTTGGACTCTCCGATGAAGGAGGCGACAAAATGGTTGGCCGGCTTATTGTAAATTTCTTGTGGGGTTCCAATTTGTTGAATCTCCCCTTGATCCATCACCATGATGCGATCGGACATGGCCATCGCTTCATGTTGATCATGCGTAACGTAGATCGTTGTGATCCCTAACTCGACTTGAAGTCTTTTAATTTCTATTCGGGTCTCTTCCCGCAATTTAGCGTCCAAGTTGGAAAGCGGTTCATCCAAAAGCAAAATGTCCGGTTCGATGACGAGCGCCCGGGCAAGTGCTACCCGCTGTTGCTGGCCACCTGAAAGTTCTGTGATTTTCCGGTCTTCATACCCTTCAAGTCTTACAAGTTTTTGCGCTCTTGCCACTTTTTCTTTTATTTCATCTCTGGACATTTTTCGCACTTGAAGACCGAATGCAATATTTTCGAAGACGGTCATGTGGGGAAATAATGCATAATTTTGAAACACCATGCCGATGTTCCGTTTGTTCGGCTTCATTCTTGTCACATCTTCATTATCGAAAAACACCCGCCCCTTCGTCGGGAAGTAAAAACCGGCAATGACTCGCAACGTCGTCGTTTTCCCGCAGCCACTCGGGCCTAAAAACGTGAAAAATTCGCCGGATTTGATATGGACATCGATGTTTTCCACACCTTTCGCTTTTCCGAATGATTTCGTCACATTTTCCAATTTCACACTTTTCATAGACGTCACCTTTCTTTTAAGAGAAAAATAGGGTGACACAGTTCACCCTATTTTTGGTAGATTTAATTTTGGCCTTTAATGTTGTTGTCCCAGTATTCCATCCATTCCATCTCTTTTTCTGCGAGAAGTTCCCAATCGAGCTCCAATTCTTTCAACTCAAGCTCGTTGTACCATTCCGGCATCATTTCCGGATCGATGTCGTTCCGGGATGGAATTTGGAACGTTTCTTCCGCCAACTCTACGACTGTGTCTAAATCAAAGAGGAATTCATAGAACAACTTGGCATTTTCCATGTTTTTCGCATCTTTTATGATACCGACAGCATCAACCAAAATCGGTGCTCCACTTTCAGGATAGATGTAATCGAACGGTTGATTGTTGGTATGGGCTTGGACTAAAATGTCTTGCAAGTTCCAAAGAGAAACTGTTCCTTCTTGACGGGCAAGCTTCAAGTACAAGTTGGTCGGGTCTTGTGCATACTCCCTTGTATTGGCATCCAACTTGGCCAACCATTCGTAACCTTTTTCCGGATCGTCCGGATCTTGACGATAAATCATCGCAGAATAGATGGTGCGCATTGTTCCAGAAGGCAGGACGCCACGGATGATGATTTCATCTTTCCATTCTTCATCCAGCAAATCATCCCAATCTTGAGGTCCAGTTTCACGATCCAAAACATCACTGTTGATCATGATGACTTCAGGAAGGAGCATTTCTCCATACCAGCGACCTTCTGGATCTTTATGTTCCGGATCGATTGCATCGTCAAAACTCGGTGTGTATGGTTCAAGCAAATCTTCTTCAGCCGCTTGCATGAAGGCTGCTTGAGTACCACCCCACCAGAAATCTCCACCCGGGTTTGCTTGTTCAGCGCGTACACGCTCCAAGATTTCCTGGGCACCCATTGTCAGAACGTCTACTTGGATGTCTGGATATTCTTCATTGAACATGTCAACGACTTTATCAACGATAGATTGGTCACGTCCCGTATAAATGACGAGATTTCCAGACCCACCCTCTGCTTCGGAACCATTACTGTCCCCATCACTTTCTGAAGCATCTCCGTTGTCGCCCCCACAAGCTGCAAGCAAAACTAAAAATAAAGTGGTCATGAGCATGAATAATAAATTCTTCCTCAAGTTAAATCCCTCCTGAGTGATTATTTTTTATATTTGAAGCCGGTAACATGGAATTGGGTCAATGCAACGTAAAACGCTCCATATATACCGGCTTTTGAACCGAGTTCCGTCATTTTAATTTCCGGCATTTGCGGCACAAATTTTTCAATCGTTTTTTTGAACGTATGTAATGAAGATTCATTCATGTTGACAAGCGCTCCAGCTAGAATGAGGACTTCTGGATCGATGATGCTTATTAGATTGATAGCGGCTTTTGCCCAATGTTCAATCGTATCCTCTAACAAGCGTTTGACTCCAGGATGATTTTCATTGTTCTGGAGCAAATCCAATAAAGAATCCGGATTGGTGTCTTCTATTGCAAAACCTAATTCTTTCAACTTTTCGGTTACCCCAAACAAACCATAATTTGTTTCGAAGACACCTAAATCTTCTTTCATGTTTTTTTCATCGCCAATCATCATAAAGCCGATTTCACCGGAAGCAGAATTCGCCCCTTTATAAAACTTTTTATTTAAAAACAAGCCGCTCCCGATTCCATTACCGATGAAGAAGTAAACAAAATCATGGATGTCTTTTCCTTGACCTTTATAAAATTCTCCTTTCGTCATCAAATTCACATCGTTTTCAATGATGACATCCCATTTCAGACGCGTTGACAATTCATGCTGCAAATTCACATCTCCCCAACGGATCATCGGTGAGGAATGGATCAGTCCATCGGAGTCTTTTTTTATCCCGGAAACTCCGACAGTCATCCCGAGTATTTTTTCTGATTCGATATTCTCAGCTTTGATCAAACTTAAAACTTCTTTTTCTATCAAATCGATGATGACATCCCCAGTGCTGTAGGGTTTGAATTTTTTTTCTGTCTTTGAAATGATGTCACCGTCCATATTGCCTATCGCAAAATGAATGGAATCATTTTCGATCAATACTCCAATCACAAAATTGAAGCTTGAATTATATTTCAAGTAAATCGGTTTTTTTCCACCGCTTGATTTACCGACACCCTTTTCGACTATGATTCCTTCGTCTATTAATTCTTTAACGATTTCTGAGACGGTCGGTTTGCTTAATTTTGTTTTTTTAGCTAGATCGGCACGGGACTGCAGCGGTTTCTTCTTCAACTCATTGACAAGCAGTTCCCGGTTCATCATTTTCACTAATTGGGGTGTTGATTTTTTCATCTTTATCACAATCCATTCGCTATTATAAAATCCGGATTATTAGTTGTCATCTCTCCTGCTTTTACTCGTTTATAAGAAAACTTAGTTAGTAAACCTAACTATCTAAGTAATTTCAGTATAATATGACAGCGATTACATGTCAATATTATTTTAATATTTAATTATTGGGACAAAAAGGGTCTGTCCCTGTTTGTCCCAGGAACAGACCTTGTCAGTGGGTCAAAACGGTGGGTCAAAACGGGACTGTCCCGATTGACCCATTATGAGCCGACACTTTCGAATGTTTCCATTTTCAGATGTTTGCGGATGATGCCGTGTGGGTCGATGACATACTTTCTCGCGGCTCCCTTATCAAATCTTTGATATCCTTCAGGTGCATCGTCTAAGGAAATGACAGTCGCATTGACCACTTTGGAAATTTGCGCACGGTCGCTCAAAATTGCCTTCATCAAGTCACGGTTGTATCTCATGACAGGTGTTTGTCCGGTCACGAAATGATGTGCCTTCGCAAAACCTAGTCCGAAGCGGATTTTTAATGTCCCTTCCCTTGCATCCTCATCCACTGCACCCGGATCTCCAGTCACGTACAATCCAGGAATACCGAGACGCCCACCCGCTCTTGTCACATCCATAATTGCATTGAGCACCGCCGCTGGTGCTTCACCGGTTTCTCCATGTCCACTCGCTTCAAAGCCGACCGCATCCACGGCACAATCGACTTCAGGAACACCGAGGATTTGCTCGATTTGTTCGCCTAAATCATCATGTTCTTTCAAATTCACCGTTTCGCAGCCGAAATTTCTGGCTTGCTCAAGGCGTTCCTCATTCAAGTCGCCGACGATAACGACAGAAGCTCCAAGCAGTTGTGCCGAATGTGCTGCAGCAAGTCCGACCGGGCCAGCTCCGGCGACATAAACTGTAGATCCAGTTTTCACCCCGGCACTATATGCTCCATGATATCCAGTAGGGAAAATATCAGAAAGCATCGTCAAATCCAAGATTTTATCCATCGCTTGATCTTTATCCGGGAACTTCAACAACTGGAAGTCCGCATAAGGAACCATCACATACTCGGACTGACCGCCAACCCAGCCACCCATGTCAACATAACCGTACGCGGAACCTGGGCGATCAGGATTCACGTTCAAACAAATGTGGGTATCTTGCTTCCGACAGTTTTCACAACGTCCACAAGCAATGTTGAATGGGACGGAGACGATATCTCCTTTTTCGATGAACTCCACATCGCTGCCCACTTCAATTACTTCTCCTGTAATTTCATGTCCTAACACTAAACCACTTGGTGCCGTCGTTCGGCCCCGAACCATATGTTGGTCGCTGCCACAAATATTTGTCGCAATCACTTTCAAAATGACACCATGATTACATTTCCTACCGACATTCAGCGGATTCACTCCGGGCCCATCGCGTAGCACCAAATCCGGGTACCCGATGTCTCTTACTTCGACTTCTCCGGGTTTTGTGTAGACCACTGCTTTGTTAGACATGGAATCACTCCTTAAAATAATTTTTAATGGATGCTTGTCTCGGAGTCTTCTCTACCCGGATTATAACAAAATTGCATTATATTTTCAAACTATTCTTATTTACAAGAATATACATAATTTTACATTTTTCGATAAAACCAATTTAGATGTGAAAAATGAAGCAAATCCAGTCAGCAATTGCAAAATAACAAAACGTTATCTATAAATGATTATTGCATAAAAAAATCCGAAACCAGCATAGGGTTCCAGCAACGCTTAGAATTGGAAAATATATGATCAGATCAGTTTTTCTCTAGCTAAAATCACGCCATCTTCATCAACGTACACATAATCGCCAGGTCGCCACTCTACATCGCCGAAAATGAAGCTGACATTACGTTCACCAATTCCATTTTTCTTACTTCGCTGCGGGGTTGTCCCCAAAGCTAAAATGCCGATATCCATTTCACCGAGTTCCGCAGCATCTCGGACACAACCATTAATGATGACTCCATTAAGACCTCGAGACTTGGCAATGCCAGCCAAACGATCCCCCATCAATGCACAATTTCTCGACCCGCCACCATCTACGACAATGACCGATCCTTCTGGCTCAGTTTCGAGCGCTTCTTTGAAAAGGACATTATCTTCAAAAACTTTCACTGTCTCAATTTTTCCGGAAAACCGTTTCTTTTTTCCAAAAGAGCGGAAATCCAATTTACATACTTGAACATCATTTGTATGTTCATCGTAAAGATCAGCTGTTTTAAAGTTCGCCATTTTGACAACCTCCTATATTATCCAGTTGTATTTCATTATGAAGGAATCAGCTTTGATTTCAAGTGGAATTTAGTTTGGGAGCACAAATCCAAAATATAGATTGGGCCAAACAGGGACAGACCCTATTCGACCCACTTTGATAGAAAAATAGGGCACGTTCAATCAACGGCCCTATTTTCCATATTCATTCATTTAACTGTTTTTCCTTTACATTGCATTATATAAATCATCATGCCAGCTAGCAGCAACATCAACCCAATCAACATGTGTTGGTACATATCCGTCGCTGTTTTCGGCAATTCTTTTCCTTCTGTTCCACCGGTAGCGGAAACCTTTTCGCCGAGATCAGAATCGTGTGTCTCCGTACCATCATCTGTCTGATCACCATCGGAGCCCGTGCGTTCCTCTCTACCTTGCTCACCTTGAGGGGCTTCCGTATCATCATCTTCATCCCGAGTGAAAGATTCACCGTTTCCATCATCTTCGTCCGGCGTAGAGTCTGCTTCGTCTCGATCACCCGGCTCGCCGCCATCTCCAGGTGTCGTATCTTCATCGTCCTCAATTGGGTCATCTCCTGAAGTTCCATTACCTGGATCTTCAGTACCCGGTTCATCTCCCGGAGTTTCCTCTTCCGGATCTTCGGCTCCCGGTTCACCATCAATTTCCTCCACCGCCTCAAACACGGCAAACAAACTGAAATGATCCGTTTGCGCGACCATATATCCATCAATCAAATCTCCGCCGATGGGCTCCCAAACATTCTCTTTTTCATTAAAATAATAGATTGCGAGATTGTCTTCATCCGCAACATCTTCTGTGACGGAGAGTCCGATAGTCACCGCCTCTTCACCAAAGTCGGACACTGTGTCTTCGCCTTGTACTAGCCCAAAATCATAAACGCTGCTCACTAACGAAAGCTCGTCTTGATTAAATTCCGTTTCATCCGTTTTTTCAAACGTAAAGCGCACTTCATCTTCTCCCGTAAAAACAGCAGAAGGAATTTCAACGGAAAAATCTTTTTTCTCGACGACGAGCGTAATTTCGTTTTCAACTAATGAAGCAACTTGAGATGTTGTCAAGAAAACTTCAGAAACGTTCGTAAATGCCTCATTAGAAAGAGCGATGACGAGCTCACTTCCATCCAGCTCGTCTACAAACCGCTCTGACACAACGACACGGTCACCAACAACGATTACATCTGAATTTCCCTCAACAATCCGGATCCGCTCGCCTTCCACAAAATCAATCGGTTCATCTTGCTCGAGGATATATTCCACAACCGCTTCCCAAACAGGGCCGCCGTCTTCCACCAACGTAACATCATTTAACGTATAATGACCGCCATGATGCATGTAGTCATTGTAAGCAACGACGTAAACCTCTTCATCACGGACTGGTGTTCCGTCTTCCAAAAAGACCACAATATCATCGAATCTGTTTGGACCTTCACCTTCCACCAGCGTGTACTGGATACCGGAAGCTTGAATATCCACCTTGCCATGATAATTCGATTGGCTCAACAGCATTTCTTTCAATTTCGCACCGGTAGTTTCCACGACGACAATTTTGTTTTCGAACCGATCCAACGCTTCGATTTGTTCCTTCGTAATATCCCCAGATGGAATTTCTCCAGTCACAGAAGTTCCGTTCAGGATGGCGATATTCGCACCAGTCTTCGCACGGACGGCATCCGTATAGAGATTACCGATTCCGACATCATGTAACTCTTTGTTTTCACTAGATAATCCATTTGCGGTCGTGCCGATCACTTCTCCGACAGGTGCTGCATTTGGATCCACTTCGATCGCGATACGCCCCTCGGAGACATAATTGATTTTTTCACCAAGCTCGGTCAAATACTCCGCATAGCTGATCATCGCGGTCGTCATCGGAGTTACCTCGGCATACAAAATGTCTCCAACAAAGTTATAACCGGATCCGCCTGTTCCTAAATAATCCGAAACAGCGACACGATATGTTTTATCCAAATCAATCGGTTCGCCTTCCACTTTCAAAACAGCATCGATATAGTTACCGACTGTATCAGTGATGATGGTATAGTTCAGTCCGGAAGACTGCAGGTCGATTTGATTGCGTCCGTCCCTCGTATAGGAATATTCAATGACGTCCTTGATCGCTTGACCGGTCATCTCCATCAGCATCACTTGGTTATCGAATGGTTCGACACGATAGATGTCCCCGACTGTTATCTCACCCGGGGCAATCGAATCCCGAATGCCGCCATTATTTGTAAAAGCAATGTCAGCATTTGCTGCAAAGGCCATCGCATCGGTCCAGAAATTGCCTAAAGGAGCATCTTTCTCATAACGCTCGTCCCTGGAAAGACCGGTATCCGATTCCCCAACGACAATCCCTAAAATGTCATCCATTTGTACATTCCAACGATCGATGATGGTCTGCACTTCTTCGTCCGTTTCTTCTAAACTGCCGATTGGTGTCAGTCTTCCATTAACATCCACCACTTCTTTCGTTTCCGGATCGATAGATAGATGGACTTTACCGACATGGCTTGCGTAAGATCCTGCTTGGACAATCGGAGTGCCATTCACCACTTGCGGTTGATTCAATGCCGTATGGGAATGTCCACCGACAATCAAATCAAAATAATCCACCGCTTCCGCCAGTGCCCGGTCATCTTGATACCCGATATGAGTGAGAGCAATAATGATGTCCGCCTGCGCTTCCAATTCTTCTTGATATTTTAAAGCTGTTTCCACATAATCATGGAACTCAAGACCAACGATTCCACTCGGTGCCGTAGCTGGTGGATTTTGCAATAAGCTGAACACCGCCACATCGAAGTCTTCAAATTCAAAAATCACATATGGTTTTGGCTGTTCGATTGGAATGTCGCCTGTCACTTCCATATTCGCACTCAACCAAGGGAAATTGGATTCGGAAACCCGCTCGGCAAAATCGCTTTGGCCGTAATCAAATTCATGGTTGCCGATGGCCATGGCATCCAATTCCATCGCATTCAAAATCTCAATGATCGGTTTTCCAAGATTTATGTCATTCACCGGAGAACCGCTGAAAATATCCCCGGCATCCAAGTATAATGAGTTTTCCGCTTTTGCTCTTTCTGCAAAAATATAAGCAGCAATTTTTCCTAAATCATCGATGCGGGAATGCAAATCGTTCGTGTGTAAAATCGTCAAATCAAGATATTCATCAGTTGACGGCGGTACTGGATCTTCCTCGGAATCTTCCCCACCCCCCGGTTCTTCTCCTGTTTCCACTGCTGTAATGTCATCAGCACTACGAGGTTTTACTTGGTATGTACCACGGAAAACACTCGCTACACCTGTGACATCAGCAATATCTCCATTTTCAAGGGTGAAGTCATCGAAAGCAAGTCCAGAACGATTGTCGACTCGCACTAGAACCGATTCATCACCCTGTTTCGCTTCAAATTCGAAAGTGCCGTAGTCATTCACTTCCTGCAAGTTCTCTATCGTTACATTTTCAAGTTTCACCAACCGGCCTTGAACCTCGTCATCCACTTGTGCCGGAGTGACGGTGACCGCTTCCGGAAGTTCACCCGCACCAAGTACGGTAACGTCTGTCAAGTTGCCGATTTGGAACTCACCATTGTAAAAATCAGTCGTTCCCGTCAAACGGACTTCATCGCCAAAGGAGACGTCATCACTGCCGAACACATAAGTTCCGCCGGTTTCTTCTTGAAGATAAAACCCATTTCCACCCCAAATTCCTGGAGTCGACGTCACGACTCCTTGTACTGTCACTTCAGAACCCGCTCCCAGCCCCCGGACTTCTTCGATGGAAAGAACTTCGGGTTCAGTCGGTTCTTCCGGTCCGCCGGGCGTTTCCGGCTCAGCATGTCCATCGGCCAATTCGATGGATTCTGGTTCTTTCAAACCTGGTTTTGTAAAATACGCTTCGAGGCTCCCCTGTACGCGAATTTTTTCACCAATCAAATCCGGATTTGTCTGTAAACCGAATTCAGCACGGAATGGACTTGTAATTTGCACGAGTAAAAAGTTGGCGGCATCCCGTTCATCCGGATCATCCGCAAGAATCAAATTATGATCATTACTAAAAGGAGCTTCAAAATTATAAACGTTTGTATTGACGGTATGTCCGATGACATACCCCTCTACTGTTCCTATCCCTTCATTGTTTTCGATGGCTTCTCGTACGGTAAGCACATCATCAGATTGAGAAGAAGCTAATACTTGCACTGGACTTACCGTCGATAAAGCCATAAGGACGATCATAAAATAGATGATCCCCTTCGACCAAATCTTCTTCACGACTATGAAACCTCCTCTAACTTTTTGTTTACACCGGATAAGCGCAGTCGTAATCGCCACCCTGTGTTCCAAGTACTATTTTAGCAAAGTATTTTGAAAATTAGATTAAGATTTTATAAAGTTTTTAACAAAACTTTAGCAAACAGAAATCATTTGGGAGAAAAAATCATGCGGTAATTTCTAACCAATGCAACGGATGGATTGGAAACATCTGTTCATCGGTGAAGCGGTACATCTACTGATACTTATCCTTTTCATCAATAACCATAACTGAATGAACGTTTTTCCTTTCGATAAAAACGTCCGTTCAAAAAATGTACCAATTTATTCAAAAAGTGCTGGTAACCTCATCGGAACAATTGTTGTTGGCGTTTTCAAAAAACAAGAAAACGAGGGGCATACTTATTTAATACCGAATATTATTTGACAATGATTCGGGCATAAATATTATAATGAGTGTGTCGAAAATTATTGTTAACAAATAAACATTCAAGGAGGATACATCAATGTCATTAGTAGGAAAAGAAGTTCTACCATTTAAAGCACAAGCGTTCAAAGCAGGAGAAGATTTCTTTGAGGTGACAGAAGAAGATTTCAAGGGCCACTGGAGTGTCGTCGTATTTTATCCGGCTGACTTCTCTTTCGTTTGCCCGACAGAATTGGAAGACGTGCAAAACCAATTGCCGGAATTGGAAAAATTAGGCGTAAAAGTGTTTTCTGTTTCCACAGACACCCACTACGTCCACAAAGCATGGCATGATCATTCTGAAGCCATCAGCAAAATCACATATACGATGATTGGTGACCCATCACAACAAATCTCCCGTAACTTTGATGTCCTCGACGAAGAAACAGGACTGGCTCAACGTGGAACGTTCATCATCGATCCGGATGGTGTCATCCAAGCAGTTGAAATCAACGCAGACGGTATCGGCCGTGATGCAAGCACATTGATCGACAAAATCAAGGCAGCCCAATACGTACGTGAAAATCCAGGCGAAGTTTGCCCGGCTAAATGGGAAGAAGGAGAAGAAACACTTAAACCAAGCCTTGACCTTGTCGGCAAAATTTAATTTTCCACAGTCACTTTCAAGCTGAAATAAGGAGAGAGATACTTCGTGTTAGATGCAGACATCAAGCAACAACTGAACCAGTATATGCAACTCATGGAAAATGATGTTGTCATAAAACTAAGCACAGGTTCTGACGACGTCTCCAAACAAATGACAGAGCTTGTCGAAGAACTTGAAGAAATGTCTTCAAAAATCAAAGTGGAAAAAGCCGAGCTTGAAAGAACACCTAGTTTCAGCATCAATCGTCCAGGCGAAGACACCGGCATTGTGTTTGCCGGTCTTCCGCTTGGCCAAGAATTCACTTCCCTCGTTCTCGCCTTGCTTCAAGTGAGCGGCAGAGCACCGAAAGTGGATGAGAAACTGATCGAACGTATTCAAAAGCTCGAAGGTGAGTACCACTTCGAAACATATGTCAGCCTAAGTTGCCATAACTGTCCGGTAGTCGTCCAGGCATTGAACATCATGGCGGTTTTGAACCCGAGAATCACACATACGATGATCGATGGCGGCGCTTATAAAGATGAAGTTGAAACTAAAAACATCATGAATGTGCCGACCATTTTCTTGAATGGGAAAGAATGGGGCGGCGGACGTATGGAATTGGAAGAAATCCTCAACAAATTGGGTGCGACAGCCGACCCTTCAGAATTCGAAAACAAAGAGCCATATGACGTATTGATTGTCGGCGGTGGACCTGCAGGCGGTAGTGCCGCAATTTATGCTGCTCGGAAAGGGATCCGCACAGGAATCGTCACCGACCGTTTCGGCGGACAAATCCTTGACACGGCAACAATCGAAAACTTCATCAGTGTGAAAGAGACCCAAGGAGACTCCTTGGCGGCAAGCATCAGAGAACATGTGGACGAGTATGGCGTCGATGTGATGAATGCACAACGGGCGAAAAACATCGAGAAAAAAGATGATTTCATCGAGGTGGAATTGGAAAACGGCGCTGTCCTGAAAAGCAAAACAGCCATCATTACAACCGGCGCACGTTGGCGCAATATCGGTGTACCGGGTGAAGAAGAGTACAAAACAAAAGGTGTCGCATATTGCCCGCACTGTGATGCACCGCTCTTCGAAGGGAAAGACGTGGCTGTCATCGGCGGCGGGAACTCCGGTATCGAAGCGGCCATTGACCTTGCCGGAATCGTCAATCATGTGACGGTCATCGAATTTGCAGATGAGTTGAAAGCTGACGCAGTTCTTCAAGAAACATTGAACAGCTTAGACAACGTCACCGTCATTAAAAATGCGGCAACGAAAGAAATTCATGGAGATGGCACAAAAGTGACCGGTCTGACATACACCGATCGTGAAACAAATGAAGATAAACATATCGAATTGGATGGTGTCTTCGTCCAAATCGGTCTCGTACCGAATACCGAATGGATCGGTGACGAAATCGAGAAAACTGAAAGAGGCGAAATCATCGTCGACAAACAAGGCGCAACAAATGTACCGGGAATCTTTGCGGCAGGCGACTGTACCGACAGTGTCTATAAGCAAATCATCATCTCCATGGGATCCGGTGCAACTGCAGCCCTTGGAGCATTCGATTACTTGATCCGTAACTGAACAATCTAGTTTTTGTCGTTGAATAAGGTGGATACCAGCGTGTTTCAAACACTTGGATATCCACCTTTTCATTTTTCCTTGAGCCCTCCTGTCACGTTTTACTTCAGCTGGAACCAAGGGTACTTGGCCCGTCATCGGCCTTGTCCTTCCGCAAATTATTGCGCCGCCATCGGTTACGGAACCTATTCCCCCTCGTCAATTCCTGCCCTATATGGAGCAACCGTCAATGGGGGAACATTTGTCGACTTGGTATAGCCCGCTCATCCTTATCGTTACTGGTTTCATCCGGTTTATGTTGCTGATTCATCAGCCAATGGTTTAAATATTATTTTACAAATAATTAAGAATATATTATAATTCATATCAACGGATCATGTTGAGACGAACGCCACGTCCAC
>CALKWU010000232.1 GCA_938004015.1 uncultured Oceanobacillus sp. | reverse complement strand
ATGCTGCCGAATTGTCCGCATTATGTGATCAGCTACTATGGAACGTTATTGGCAGGAGGGATTGTCACTCAAGTGAACCCGATGCTCGTCGGAAGGGATTTGGCCCATTTATTAGGTGACGCCGGCGCGGAAACGATCATCATTTATGATCCGCTGTTGCCGGTATTACAACAAGTCATTGACCAAACTGCGATCCGACATATCATTACCGTGAATTTTCCGGAAGAAGGAAGTTCCAATAACAACAGGGTGAATTTTACTGACTTTCTCAGACGGGCGAAGAAACCGCCGGAACCTGTTTCTATTGATCCAGCCGAAGACGTGGCGGTTCTCCAATATACCGGGGGAACGACAGGGCGTTCTAAGGGAGCGATGTTGACCCATCGAAATGTGGTCGCTAACGTCACTCAAGTCCGGGAATATTTCAAAGACGTGATCGAACCGGGCAACGAACGGTATTTGACGGTCATTCCACTTTTCCATGTGTTTGGAATGACGTCTTGCATGAATTTATCGATTTTAGTCGGTGGCATGAATATCATGTTGCCGCGGTTTGAATTGGAAGAAGTGCTGGAGACGATCAAAGCGTTGCGACCGACAAGTTTTCCTGGCGTCCCGACGATGTATGTCGCGCTGACAAACCATCCAAGGGCAGAAGAGTATGGAATTGACAGCATCAAAGTATGCAATAGCGGCAGTGCACCGATGCCCTTGGAATTGATGCGCTCGTTCGAGGCGAAAACTGGAGCGACGATTTTGGAAGGGTACGGATTATCTGAAAGTTCACCGGTCACTCATTGCAATCCGAATTTTGCCGACCGGAAGCCGGGAAGTATCGGCATCGGGATTCCATCGACGGATTATAAAATCGTCGATCTCGCAGAAGGGACAGAGGAAGTGCCGGTCGGTGAGCTTGGTGAACTCGTCGTTCGCGGTCCGCAAGTGATGAAAGGGTACTGGAACATGCCGGAAGAAACCGAACAGGCTCTCCGCGATGGTTGGCTCTATACCGGTGATATTGCCCGGATGGATGAAGATGGTTATGTATATATCGTCGATAGGAAAAAAGATCTCATCATTGCCAGTGGCTACAATATCTACCCACGGGATGTCGAGGAAGTGTTGTATGAACATCCGGCGGTGATGGAAGCGGTCGTTGTCGGTGTTCCCGATGAGTACCGGGGTGAAACAGTGAAGGCGGTCCTAGTGTTGAAGGAAGGAAAGACGGTAACGGACGAAGAAATCATCGCCTACTGTCGAGATCATTTGGCGCCTTACAAAGTACCGCGGATCGTGGAATTCCGAGATGAATTGCCGAAAACGAACGTCGGGAAAATTTTGCGCCGTGTCATCCGGGAAGAAAGCGCAAAAGTAAACAAGTGAAATTTGAAATGAAGTGAATGACAAATCTAAGGGGGAAAGGACATGCCATTGGAAAACATCAAGCAAGTTGCAGTAGTCGGTGCCGGTTCCATGGGCCATCAAATTGCCATGCTCAGTGCTTTGGGAGGATTTGAAACATATCTTCAAGATATTTCGGACGAGTCGCTCGCCAATGCTAAGGAACAATTGGGAAAACGTATGACGAGATGGGTTAGTCAAGGAAAAATAACTGAAGCAGAAAAGTTGGCCGCTTTTTCTCGTCTGCAGATGACGACGGATTTGGCTGAGGCTGCTGGTCATGCGGATCTAGTCATTGAAGCAGTCGTGGAAAAACTGGAAGTGAAACGGGAAGTGTTTAAACAATTGGATGAACTGGCACCGCCCCACACGATTTTGGCGACGAACAGTTCGACGATCGTAAATTCCAAGATTGCCGTAGTCACGAAGCGGCCGGATAAAGTGATCAATATGCATTTTTTCTTCCCGCCGCTCGTAATGGATTGTGTGGAAGTGGTGAAAAGCGATCAAACGTCGGATGAAACAGCGGACACGTGTATGAAGTTTTGTGATGCGATCGGTCGAACCGGTGTGTTGTTGGAAAAAGAAATTTACGGTTTCATCGCCAATCGTCTCTTGTTCGCCTTGTCAAAAGAAGCGATGTTTTTATATGAAAACGGCTATGCCGACTTTAAAGATATCGATTTGATTGCGAAAAAAGCTTTGAGTCATCCATTAGGTCCGTTTGAAATTGCCGACCTTTCCGGAATCGATGTCGGCTATTATGCGAATTTGCAATTATATAAAGAAACCAGCGACCCGAATGATTTGCCTTCGAAACTAGTGGAAGAAAAAGTGAAGGCGGGCCATCTTGGGAGAAAAACCGGAAAAGGCTGGTATGACTATGCGAAGGAGGTGTCCCGATGACGCTTGTAACTTATGAAAAGAACGAAGGGATTGCCGTCGTCACGATTGACAATCCCCCTTTGAATGTGTTGAGCAGTCAAGTGAAAACGGAGCTTCGTGCCATCGTTCAGGAAATAGCCGAAGATCCCGCTGTCGTTTGTATGGTGCTCGAGACGGCAGGGTCGAGGGCTTTTGTCGCTGGTGCTGACATTAAGGAATTTCCGCAAATGATCGGGGATTCGGATATACGAAGTAAAGTGATGGACATGCACGAGCTGATGTTTGAAATAGAAAATTTGCCGAAACCGACGATTGCCGTGTTGGACGGGCTCACCCTCGGCGGTGGTTGTGAACTCGCCCTTGCTTTTGACATCCGGATTGCCGAAGAGCAAGTAATGCTCGGGTTTCCCGAAGTGAACTTGGGGATTTTTCCTGGAGCCGGTGGGACGCAACGCCTGCCCCGCCTTGTCGGAACAGCTAAGGCAAAGGAAATGATGTATACCGGTGAACCGATTTCGGCTGAAAAAGCGGAACAGATCGGGCTCGTGAATGAAGTTGTGAAAACCGGTGAAGGCCGTGATGTCGCGATGGAATTGGCAAAAAAGATGGCCGGAAAATCATTGCAATCCTTATCGCGGATAAAGCAAGTGGTGAACAAAGGAATGGAAATGGATTTGCCGGAAAGCATCGAATGGGAAGCGACGTTATTTGAAGAAGTATTCCAAACGGATGATGTGAAAGAAGGCGTAGACGCATTCATCAATAAAAGACAACCCGAATTTTCCCATAAATAATCGATTGAGGGAGAGATACGTTTGAAACATGTCATGAAGAATCAAGTCGGAGGGGCTTTTCTCGTCCAAGGAACCGCTCCCGAAGCGGCATTTTTCCCCGAAGATTTATCGGAAGAACATGAGATGATCCAGCGCACTGCCAATGAATTTTTGGCGAAAGAAGTGGAACCGCACTTGGCAAAAATCGAAGCGCAAGATTTTGATACGGTCGTTTCAATTTTGAAAAAAGCCGGGGATCTTGGACTGCTTGCCCATAGCATTCCGGAAAAATTCGGCGGTCTCGGTCTGGATAAAATCAGTAAAGCAATGGTCGGAGAAGCGCTTGGTGGGGGCGGCGCCTACAGTGTCGCCCATTCCAACCATACCTGTATTGCGACCTTACCGATTACGTATTATGGAACGGAGGAACAAAAGAAAAAATATTTGCCGAAACTGGCAAGCGGCGAATATTTAGGCGCCTATTGTTTGACGGAACCGGATGCCGGTTCGGATGCGATGTCGGTGAAAACGACGGCCGTGTTGAATGAGGCGAAAACCCATTATTTGTTGAATGGGACGAAAATATTCATCACGAATGGGGCTTTTTCCGATACGTTCATCGTCTATGCGAAAGTGGACGGTGAGCACTTTACGGCGTTTATCGTGGAAAAGGACTATCCTGGCCTGTCTCTCGGCCCGGAAGAAAAGAAGATGGGCATCAAAGGGTCGTCCACCCGCTCCGTCATTTTGGACAATTGTGAAGTCCCGGTGGAAAATGTCCTTGGCGAAATCGGCCGTGGTCATATCATCGCTTTTTCCATTTTGAACCTCGGACGCTTTAATCTTGGATTCGCAACGAATGGCGGTGCGAAGAAAACGTTGAAAGTGACGTTGGATCACATTTTGGAACGGAAACAATTCGGCAGGACGATTGCCGAATTCCGTGCGACGATGGAAAAAATCGCCCAGCTCACTGTCCGGATTTTTATTGCGGAATCATTACTGTACCGAACAGCCGGGCTAGTGGAAGAGAAATTAGCCGGCCTCGATTTGGAAAAGGATAAAAAGAAGGTGGCTGCTGGCTTATCTGAATATGCATTGGAAAGTGCAATTTGCAAAGTATATGGCTCGGAAACGTTGGATGCGGTCGTCGATGAAGGCGTGCAGTTGCACGGTGGGTCCGGTTTCATCCAAGAATATCGCATTGAACAGATGTATCGGGACTCGCGGATCAACCGGATATTTGAAGGGACGAATGAAGTGAACCGCCTGTTGATCACCGGGCAATTTTTGAAAAAAGTGGAAAACGATGAGTTGCCATATGAACATGTAGTGGCGAATGCATTTTTGCAATTGGAAAAGGATGCTGACTTTTCTTATACGCAACTTCCGGAAGATCTCCGGTCGATTTTTCTTGTACTGACGGAACTCGCCCGGCAGAAATATGGTAATAGACTTGCCGGCGAACAAGAGGTGACAATGAAACTTGCGGATATTGCCATTGCACTTTTCGCTGCTGAATCTGTCTCTTTGCGATATGAGAAACACAAGGATACTAGGCGGGCTGCTCTGTATTTGCAGCTGCTGACGGAAGCTGCTTTGGAAGATGCGGCAAATGAAGTGTTGCTTCTTGTCAAACGGTTGGAGGATGAACTGTTGAGCGGCGAAAAAGAGTTGAGGGAACGAATTTATCAGCGCCTATTAGGCTATCAATTTTCCGGCAGTATCGAACGAAATCGGAAAATTGCAGGAAAAGTCTATGAAAAAGGAGAATATATCCTTTAAGGTGTGGTGTCGCATAGTTGAGGAGGTGGCGAACCTGACAATGTGATGCGGCATCAGAAGGAACGTATTTAGATAAAGAGATTTACGTTAGCTTGAATGTATGATTGGAGCAGGAGGACAGCAATGTTTGAAACAGTACTTGAACCTCGGGTTTCGGAAACAGACGGAATCGGCCATATCAACAATACGACGATTCCTGTTTGGTTTGAAGCGGGGCGTCATGAAATTTTCCGGATATTCACACCGGATCATTCGTTTAAAAATTGGCGGATGATCATTTTGAGTATGAATGTCGATTATGAGCAGCAAATCTATTTCGGTTACAAAGTTACTGTGAAAACATGGGTGAAACGGATCGGGAACAGCAGTTTGGAATTATATGAAGAAATTTGGCAACGAGGGAAACGTTGTGCAAAAGGAACGTCTGTCTATGTGAATTTTAATGTGGACAAACAAAAGTCTGAACCGATACCTGAGGAAATCCGGGGACAATTGGAAGAGCATTTGTGGAAAGGGAAGGATCTTGTTGAGTAGTTTGTGTTGTAGGGAGTGAGGGTGAGAGTTTTTTAAAGTTGGGAAAGAAGGTTGTTGAATTGGCATGAACTAAACTGGTCAAGTGAGAACGGATAGGCTTTCGCTTGACAGTTTAGTTTTTTGTTTGGATAAGGAATTTTTTCTTATTGGTCCCTTGATTGTACGAAGCCAAAAATTTATATTGTCAGGAAGGAAGAGTTTTTTTAATGACGAGCGTCTATAAAGGATTTTCATGATCTAAGCGACCTCAGCCTGCATCTTAGCAAATTCCATATCGTTTTTTAAAAAAGAAGGATTCACGTATTATTTGTGGAATTGGTAGGGAGCGAATTTTTTAATCGTCTAGATAAAAAGGAGAATGATAGTGGGAAAATTTTTATTGGGTTTATCAAGTGCCGTCATGATCATTTTAATGACAATTGCCATTTTCTATTATCAATCTGAATCGGTTCCCTTGGGAAATGTGGTTTCATCAACCGAAGAAACAGAGCAACCAGTTGACGAGCAAGAGTCAGGCAATGAAGGAGAAGATTCACTACCTTCACAAACCATTCAACCAGTTGAACCATATGAAGAAATCACTTATTCATTGCAAGATGATGAACTACATATCACATTCAATCAAGGAATGGACTGGACTCAAGTTCCACTTGAGATCGATCAATTGTTCAGTGGTGAATATAGCGGGAGTCGACACACGTTGATTGAGGATAGTTATGTTCTAACCGAAAATCTGGCCGCATTTTTATATGCTGAGAGGGAAAATGGGAGTCAAGAACAAATTATGCTTATTCACTCTACGGATCAAGGTGAAACTTGGGAGGAATCCGTAGTCACTGACCAATATTCGGTCATGCGCTTTCGAAAAGTGGATTTCCTCAATGACCAATTTGGGTATGTGATCATTTCCGTTGGGCGGACGATGTCACAAGAGTCCTCCCATGTTTTTTTGACCCACGATGGCGGACGGTCTTGGGAAGAGACGACGAATTCCGGTGTGACGAGATTGATTCATGATGGCGGTTTTGTCGATGAGACGACTGGATTTTTATCCTTTGGAATCATCAATCCGGAAGCACCTGACTTGCATGTGACCCAAGATGGCGGCGAAACGTGGAGTGAGGCTGCTGTAAATATCCCGGAGGAGTATAAGCATATTTTCGTCCAGGCCGAGACTCCTGTAAAAGAAGATGGCCATTTATCTGTTTTGGTGAACCAAGGCCCAAGTGGAGATTATCAAGGCGGACTCATAAAGGGCAAGTTCATCTCCACAGATAATGGAATGACGTGGGAATTTGAGAAGGAGGTCGACCCGGATGAATCGGAATAAAAAATGGCTTCAAATGTATGGCTGGTTGGCCTTAGTCATTTCTGCTGGATTTTTCACTCTCCAAATAGGCTATTTGTTCGTCTCGGAAAGATACAATGTCGAGTACGTCGATGACCGGTTGTTTTATCTCATCAATATAGTATGTGTCCTATTTTTGGCATTGGCTTTTTTGCTGCTTGTGAGTTTGACGAACAAATTGAAACTAATCGGTGGCAGTATGTTGTTCGTTTTCATTGCCGTCCATCTTTTCATGCTTGTTTCCGGCAATCAAAAAGTCAACAATATCACGAGCATCTCTCCTGATTGGAAAAATGTCTTGTCGATTAAAGAACAGACAGAGGAAGGCAAGGCATTTTATTATCGGGAATATTACGGTATCCTTGCACGACCAATGGAAAAATTGCCACACCAAACGGATGGAAATTTCAAAGTGGAGTGGTTGGCGGATGATATCGCAGCCGTCACCTATGAAACAAAAGATGATAAAGTCCAGCAATTCATCGGTACATACGGCGATCGAGGCGGTGGCATCTCGTATTATTATGTAGGGGCGGAAATCCAAGGGCGCTGGCAAGGAGATGGAGTGGCTGTGGAAAGCGGCCCGGAAGGCATTACAGTGATGGAAAATGGAGAATCAGAACATTTCGCTTGGGAAGAAACTCAACAATTCGGCACGCTTGCGATTGTGCTCATGAAAAATGATGAAGCGATTTGGACGATTTCATTGGACGAAAACTTCGAAGTCCATCCAGAGGCTTCTCACCCCACGGTCGGCACGATCAAAATCTATGAAGCGACGATGGAAGAAAACGAGCCGGTGACTTTGGAATACAGTGGGGCTTATGAAGGCTGACTGCTGGAAAGATTATTGTTATAGTGTTTTGTTTGAAACATGACAAGAATCAACCAATGTGAAGACTTTTTTGCATTGGATGATATTTATTTAATCGGCTTGGATGACATAACGGAACTTTTAACCGTCCGAACTTCTGGTGGAGTTGAATTTGAACCCGTACTGAATCAAATTGGCAGATTGACCCAAGTTTATGATACATTGATTGAGTTGATACATGTTCGATAATTTCTCGGTTATTTCAATAAAAAATAAAAACTATTGCTTTTTTCAAAATCATTGACTATAATAAATGCATCATTCAAATATTCGTTCACTTTTTAAAGACGATGAAGAGGAAAAGTAGGATTACGTCATTTCATACAGAGAGCTTCGGTAGCTGAGAAGAAGCAGGAATGCGGATCACGAAAAATGGCCTCGGAGTTGCGTGCTGAACGTATCGCTTGGATACTAGTAGGTTCCGCCGAGATTTGGTGCTCGTTATCAACACCACAGTATGAAGAGTCCATGTGACTCGAGTACTTAGTGAGGCTGCATGTGTGAGCATGCAGTGAAGTAAGGTGGTACCACGTCAATCAACCACGTCCTTACCGTTTAGGTAATGACGTGGTTTTTTTAATTGCTTCAGAGAAAAAATGGAGGTAGACAAGATGAGTAAGCGACATGTAGTATTGCAAACGGATTTTGGACTGAGTGATGGTGCGGTCAGCGCCATGCATGGAGTAGTCCTCTCTGTCGATCCGGATATCGGGATTTACAACTTGACCCACGATATCCCGCAATACAATATTTGGGACGGTTCGTACCGGCTTTTCCAGACGATCAATTACTGGCCGGAGGAGACGGTTTTCGTATCGGTCGTCGATCCGGGAGTCGGAACCGAACGCTTAAGTGTGGTGGCAAAAACGAAAAACAACCAATATATCGTCACCCCGGACAATGGGACGTTGACTCATGTGAAAGAATATGTCGGCATCACCGAGGCGAGGATCATCGATGAAAAAGTGAATCGACTGCCGAATTCTGGTGAATCGTATACGTTCCATGGCCGGGATGTATATGCCTATACGGCGGCGAGACTGGCGGCAGGTATCATTACGTATGAAGAAGTCGGTCCATCAATAGAAGTTGACAAGCTCGTTGAGTTGCCGATTACACAGCCGACTTATACAGAAGATACCGTGGTAGGGAATATCGATATTTTGGACGTCCGTTTCGGCAACTTATGGACGAATATCGGACGGGAAATTTTCATAGAATTAGGAATCGAATATGGCGACGCATTAGAAGTCACCATTGAAAACAATCGCCGTCACATCTATAAAAACATCATCAAGTTTGGCAGATCCTTTGCCGACAGCAGATTAGGGGAACCGATTTTGTTCGTCAATTCGTTGGATAAAATCGGAGTCGCCATCAACCAAGGGTCATTCGCCAAAGCTTATCATATCGAAACAGGCGCAAATTGGAAAATCACGATACGTAAACCACAATTCAATTAAAATGAAGGGGAGAATGCAAAATGAAAAATCTTTCTATTAAAACAATTGTAGCTATTGGAATTGGAGCAGCAGTTTTTGCTATCTTGATGAGGTTCGTCATCATCCCGACAGGTATACCGAACACGAATATCCAAACCGCCTATGCGTTTCTCGCACTTATGGCTGTTGTATTCGGCCCGGTTGCCGGGGGACTCATCGGCTTTATCGGGCATACATTGAATGATGCGTTGTCATATGGTTCGGTTTGGTGGAGCTGGGTCATCGTATCCTTGTTCATCGGGTTGTTCATCGGATTATTCAAAGACCGAATCAACATTGAAAGCGGTGAGTTCGGTAAAAAAGAAATCATTTCCTTCAATATTGTCCAAATCGTTGTGCAAGCAATAGGCTGGATTGTCATTGCACCAGTGCTCGATATTTTGATTTATGCAGAACCGGCCAATAAAGTATTCGTTCAAGGACTTGTCGCAGCTGGAGTCAACATCGTTTCCGTCGGGATCATCGGCACGATTCTATTGGCAGCTTATGCAAAAACAAGGACGAAGAGCGACAGCTTGACAAAAGAATAATCACTTGACCTGAAGGAGACTATCATGAAGAAACCGATTATCCAATTTGAAAATTTTACGTTCAAATATAAAACACAAAAAGAACCAACCTTGCACGATATCAATCTCACCATTTATGAAGGAGAAAAAGTCGTCATCGTCGGTCCATCCGGTTCAGGTAAAAGTACACTAGCCCATTGTCTGAATGGGCTAGTGCCGTTCTCGTATAAAGGGGATATTTCTGGAAGCTTAACGATTAAGGGCAAGGAAACAAAAGAGCTTGATATTTTTACGCTCTCAAAAATGGTCGGCACGGTCCTGCAAGACCCGGACGGACAATTCATCGGGCTTTCTGTCGGGGAGGACATCGCTTTTGCTTTGGAAAATGAAGCAGTGCCTCAAGATAAGATGAAGAGGGAAGTTGTCGAAGTCGCCAAACTGGTGGATATGGAGGAAAAAATCCGTTCCTCAATCCATGAACTTTCCGGTGGGCAGAAACAACGGGTTTCCATTGCCGGTGTCATTATCGATGAAGTCGATATTTTGTTATTTGATGAACCGCTGGCGAATTTGGACCCGGCAACTGGTGTACAAGCGATGGCGCTCATCGATCAAGTCCAAAAGGAGACGAACACGACGATCATCATCATCGAACACCGTCTCGAAGATGTCTTGTCACAAGAAGTGGACCGCATCATCGTCATCGATGAGGGAAGAATCGTCAGTGACCTCGACCCAAACGAGTTGCTTGCATCAAATGTGTTGGAAACGTGCCATTTACGAGAACCTTTATATGTGAAAGCGTTGAAATATGCAGGGATCGAAGTGACGCCAGACATGCTGCCAGCCAGTTTGGCTACATTGAAAATCGACGCGGTAAAAAGCAAGCTTTCCGATTGGCATGATGCAAGGAGCCATTCAGCGCATGAGGAAAATGAAGAACCGATTTTGGAACTTGAACATATCCACTTCGGTTATGATGCTGATACACCGACGATTCACGATATTTCTTTCAAAATAAACAAGGGAGAAATGGTCAGCATCGTCGGGAAAAACGGTGCCGGTAAATCGACACTTTCGAAAATCATTTGCGGTATTGAAAAAGTCCAAGCTGGCAAGATCTTTTATAAAAATGAAGATATCACGACAGATACGATTGCAGAGCGGTCCACGAAAATCGGTTTAGTCATGCAAAACCCGAACCATATGATTTCCAAACACATGATTTATGATGAAGTCGCCCTCGGCTTGATCGTACGTGGATTACCGGAAAATGAAATAAAAGAACGAGTGGATGCAACGCTTAAAGTTTGCGGTCTTTATCCGTTCCGCAACTGGCCGATTTCCGCGCTCAGTTTCGGACAAAAGAAACGGGTGACGATTGCGTCCATTTTGGCGCTCGAGCCTGAAGTATTGATTTTGGACGAGCCGACAGCCGGGCAAGATTTACGCCATTACACGGAAATCATGGAATTTTTGAACGAGTTGAATCGGCAAGGTGTGACGATTTTGTTGATCACCCACGACATGCACCTCATGTTGGAATATACACCACGGGCGATTGCCCTTGCTGACGGGAAAATCATTGCAGATGACTCGTCCGTTAATATTTTGACAAACCCGGAAGTAGTGGAAAAAACAAATTTGAAAATCACATCATTATTTGAATTGGCATTGAAAGCAGGAATTGAAGATCCAATCGATTTCGTTTCTGCTTTCATCGATTATGATAAGGAGGCACGGATGACATGGCGAACGAATTCTTGAATTACGTCGAGCGGAAGTCACCCGTCCATTCCTTATCCGGAGCGACAAAGCTAATCATTTTCATTCTATATTCGACAGCGGCGATGCTCACCTATGATACACGAGTTTTAATCGGACTTTTCATCCTAAGTATCGTCATTTTCGCCATATCGAAAATCCGGATTCGCGAAGTCGGTTTTGTCCTTGCTTTTATTTTAGCTTTTCTGCTTTTGAACAATATCGCCATATATATTTTCTCACCACAGGAAGGTGTGAAAATTTATGGAACGAGCCATGTTCTGTTTGAAATTGCCGGACGGTACAATGTCACGTTGGAGCAGCTTTTCTATCAATTCAACATTACGTTGAAATACTTTTCGGTCATTCCGGCTGCCTTATTGTTCATTGTGACGACCCATCCGAGTGAATTCGCCGCGTCCCTCAATAAAATCGGCGTCAATTATAAAATCGCCTATTCGGTATCCTTGGCTTTACGCTACATTCCGGATATCCAACGGGAATTCTGGACGATTGCCGCCGCTCAACAGGCGCGGGGAATCGACATTTCGCGGAAAGAAAAGTTGGGGAAACGTCTGAAAAATGTCGCTTCCATCATTTTACCGTTGATTTTTTCAACCCTTGAACGAATTGAGGTCATCAGTAATGCTATGGAATTGAGACGGTTCGGCAAAAAGAAAAAACGGACGTGGTACAGTGAAAAGCCATTCAAAAAAGCGGATTATATTGTCATTATCGTCGGTTTTCTCATTTTAATCGCATCCCTCGTCATTACATTCCATGATGGGGATCGCTTTTATAATCCATTCCTCTAAAAAAGAAGCATCTGCGGCCCCATTCACGCTCGCAGATGCTTCAAAATGGATAACGGGAAACGGCATGCTATGTCATCTTTTTCTTCGCAAGACCGGGCTTCAATTCCGTAAGCAAAATCGCTCCCATGATGATTGCTGCGCCGATGATCAACCGAGCAGTCATCGCCTCATGCAAAAATAAAACGGAAAAAATCATTCCGAACAAGGCCTCCAACGAAAGGATGATGGCGCCTTTCGTTGCGGTCGTGTACTTGAATCCGACATTTTGACAAACGTAAGCGATCGTCGTCGAGAAGACAGCCAAATAAATGATGGCCAAGACCGCTTCGTTTTCAATCGATGTCGGCATATCCCCTTGAATAAGTACACCGAATACCCCAAGGGTTGCCGCCGTGATGAATTGGACGATTGTCAATGAAATCGCATTTTCCGTTTTCACGAAATGGTTCGTGTAAAAAATATCAAAGGCAAAAGCGACGGCGCATATGAGGGTGAGGATGTCGCCGATATTAATCGTCGCCATCGAGCCTTCTAAAGTCAAAAAACCGATACCAACGATAGCGAGGATCGCTCCAACCGTTTCAAAGCAATCCACTCGCCGCTTGTAGACAAAATAAGCGATGAGCGGCACAATGACGATATTCACCGCAGTCAGAAAGGCATTTTTGCTCGGTGTCGTGTATTCCAATCCGACCGTTTGAAAGGCGAAACCGATATATAAAATCGTCCCTAACACGGCACCTTTCCAAACGACGGCTTTCGTGAAGGTTTTGAATTTTTTCCGGAATACAATGGAAAGGATGATGGCGGCGAACATGAATCTGCCGGCCATCACTTGATAAGCGGTCAAATATTCAAGGGCGATCGCCGTCACGACAAAGCCGCTTCCCCAAACGATCGCTGTGATGAGTAACAGTCCGTCTCCGATGTATTGCTTCACAATTTCTCTCCTGCTTCTGGTTTACAAAACCCATATAGTTCCATTATAAGCTAAAAGAGCTTTAAAAGGTTTAGAAAACATCGCTGTAAAGAGAACCGATGGCATAAAAAATCTGTATCGGGAAGTGCGTCTTCCATGATACAGATTTTTTCATCCGTTATGCTGATTTTTTGTCTGCTGCCTCTTCATCATCTTTACCGCTCCACCAGTTCGCCAAGAGCGGCCCTGAAATGTTGTGCCAAACACTGAAGATTGCACCAGGCACGGCTGCGATTGGCGTGAAATGAGCCAGTCCGAGAGATGCGGCAAGCCCTGAGTTTTGCATGCCGATTTCAATCGAAAGAGCTT
Source organism: uncultured Oceanobacillus sp. (assembly GCA_938004015.1). GTDB lineage: Bacteria > Bacillota > Bacilli > Bacillales > Amphibacillaceae > Oceanobacillus. The sequence goes on along the minus strand of CALKWU010000232.1, from coordinate 7,313 downwards.
TGACATCTTTAAAGTCGAGTTTAAATGCTTTTCCGAAGAAATAACCCGCCAAATAACCGACAAGATTATGGAGCACGACAACACCGAAAATGAGCAGCCCTGTCGTCAATAAATTGTCTTTATTGACAGCGACAACCGCTGAAGCGACCCCGACAATCCCAATGACGGAAATGAGCGGCAACACCGGGATCGTTTTTTCGACTGTCTTACTGAACAGCATCCGCAACACAATCCCTAAAACGATCGGCACTAAAACGACTTGGACAATCGACATGAACATATCCCAAAATGAGACGGCAAGCCATTCCCTCGCCAATAAATACGTCAAGGCCGGTGTCATGATCGGTGCCAAGAGTGTAGTGACTGCAGTCATCGTCACCGAAAGCGCTGTATTCCCTTTCGCCATGAATGTCATGACGTTGGACGCCGTTCCGCCGGGTACACATCCGACTAAAATGACCCCTGCAGCAACTTCCGGCGGCAAATTGAAAAGTTTAGCCAGAGCATAAGCCGTAAGCGGCATGATGACATACTGGGTGATGGCACCGATGAAGACGACTTTCGGAGCAAGAAACACCCGTTTGAAGTCATCGATGGTCAACGTCAACCCCATGGAGAACATGATGATCCCGAGCAACAACGTCACATGTGGTGAAATCCACGAGAAACCTTCCGGGATGAAGAAACTGAACAAGGCAAAAATGATGACCCAAATGGCAAAAGTTTTCGTGGCAAATTGGCTGATTTTCTCTAATACTTCCATTCGTTCGATAACCTCCATTCACAAAAAAGATAAAAATGAGAAAATTCATTCTTATATATAATTATAAATAATACCATATTTATCAATCATCTACTAGTTGCTTCAAATGTCCGCACATTCCATGAAAAACAATCATCATCTTGTCAATCATAAAAAATACATGTAGAATACAAGCATGACGATGAAAATGAGTGATTGTTATGAAAACACCGAAATTGACTTGGAAAACGTTGATTAATCTAAGTTTTCTTTTGCTGATCATCGTTTTTTCTCTGGTGCTCGCTATAGGGTTGAATGCTTATGTCCGCAGTTACAATTTGCTCGATGCGGAAAAAACGAGAGCAACGGTGCTTGCCAAAACTGCGGAAAAGGGACTGTTCCGTCCACCGGCGTACTATGTGAAAGTCGATTGGAATGAAAAAAGCGGAGACTTGCACGAAGGCGTCTTGAATCGCATTTCATCCCGCCAAATGAAAAATATCGAAGTCGGGGACGAAATCTCGGGCTATTTGGTTTCTGAAGACCACTTCATTACCCTGCTCGACTTGGCCACGGATGGCTTGCTCCTCTTTTTCTTTCTCGTCTTTTTGTTTCTGATGGTGATTGCTTTAGTTTCAGCTTGGGTCGGCAACATGTTTTCAGCTGCTAAAAAACAAAACAAAAAAAAGCGGAAAAGGAAGAAGGGCAAGAAAAAATCGACGAAACGACGTCAAAACGAAGAAAAACGTTTCGGCATCGGATTTTATTTGTTTGTCGTCTTTTTCGTCATCGTTGGATTTTTTTCGGTCACGGCCTTATGGAATGGAATGCAAAAAGTCTCTCCTGTCGGAAAGGTGGAGACGGAAGCGGTCATCGTGGATAAATATGCGGAAAGGCAATGGCAGACAACTTATCATTTCAATCCACTTTATCAATTGACATTGCAATTTACCGATCATGAGGGCAACGAATATCAAATGAAGAAGGAAGTGACACCGAATACATACAACAAATACAGCATTTCAGACACGATCCTGATATCTTACAAAAACGATGATCCCTTTGATATATTCATCGAGGATATGACGTGGAAAGATATGTATCAAGCTTATATTTATTGGGAACTATCGTTATATATCATTTTTGTCGCAACAGTCATCCTCGTAATCGTATTCGGGTTGAAACGGATTTTTAACAGGGAAAAGCGGCGTTGATGTTTCATTTTCACACCATTCGGGCATATACATCGGATAATAATTGTTTTTGGATGAGTATTCCCATACCAAGTGGTATAATGGGGGGCGAAAAATCGTCAGAAAGGGTAGGGCAATGAACAGGATACTTTTCGTCATCATCGTCGTTTCGTTTTTAGATACATTTATCCAACTTCCGGTCATTACACCGTATGCTCTGGAATTGGGCGCCTCCCATCTATTGGCGGGCGCAATCGTTGCAGTCTATTCATTTACGAACATGATCGGCAATATTTTTGGCGGACATTGGATTGATCGATATGGCAGAAAAAAGATGTTGATCACCGGCATGCTTTTGGCGTCGGTCATCCTATTGTTTTATCCGCTTGCGCAAACCGGGTGGCATTTGTTCTTCGTCCGGTTTTTCCACGGTCTTGCCGGCGGAGTGTTGATCCCGGCTGCTTTCGCCTATGTAGGAGACATCTCGAAAGCAAAAACCCGGGGACGTTCGATGGCTTTCACCGGAGCGGGAATCGGAATTGCAGCCATCGTTGGTCCGGCATTGGGTGGGGCGATGGCGGCACGGTCGCAAGTGGAGCACGTCTTCATCCTCGTATCCGTATTATTCATCATCTGTGTGTTTTTGATTTTCAAGTTCATCGAAGAATCGTACGTAGGGACGGAAAAGGGGAAATTCAATTGGCGAGAATTCGTACCGCTCTTGAAACATCCGCTCGTCTTGCAAGCTTCCCTCGCTGCTTTTGCATTAATGATCAGTAACGGTACACTCGCTTTCGCTTTGCCGTTGAAAGTGGCGGATATGGGGCTGACATCGGCGACGACCGGCATGATGCTTAGTCTCTATGGCATTGTCGCCATCATCATCTTTTTGACACCACTCAACCGGATATTCGACCGTTTTTCGTCCGTCATACTGGTCGTGATCGGCATTTTCATCATCGGTTCCGTCCATATTATGCTGAACATCACATCGGTCTACTGGTTGAACATGGTGCTCATGTTGGTGTACGGGGTCGGTTTTGCTTTCGTGTTCCCTTCGATGAACAAGCTCGTGTCTGAAGCATCGTCGAAAGTGGATCGCGGAAAAGCATATGGCATCTTTTATGCGTTTTTCTCCGCAGGTGTGATTTTAGGTTCTTATGTCTCCGGTTTGACTACAGAAACATTGGGACTCCCATTCTTCTCCAGTGCGCTTACAATGATGGTCGTCGGTGTTGTATTACTGTTTATCGGAAGAAAAGCCAAAACAGCATAAGTCGTTTTCGACATAATCCCTCCTGTTTCGGAAAAGCTAATGGACAGGAGGGATTTTCGATGGAAAAAAGGAAAGGAAAAACGAAGACAGAGCTGGCTAACATCGCTTTAAATAAAGCATTTTATAGTGGAAAAGATGAAACTTCCGAAGTCGACTTGTTGATCAACAACAATCATCCGGCACTGGTCGTCCATGATGTGAAAAAAGAAAAAGAGGAAGAATAATTAAGTGCCGGGCTTTCAATTGGAGCCCGGCACTTTCGGATGGATGGAAAATTTGCGCAGTTCCCGAACGACCCGGGACAAGGGAAGGCCGACGACATTGTAGTAATCGCCGTGGATTGCTTTGACGAGGACAGAACCTAAGCTTTGTATACCATAAGCCCCCGCTTTATCGTACGGTTCCTTGGATTCAAGATACCATTCGATTTCTTCGTTCGTAAGTGGCCAGAATTCCACTTTCGTTCGTTCGACGAAAACTGTTTCATTCTTTAATGAACGGATCATGACTCCAGTATAGACATCATGCACTTCGCCGCTTAAGGCGGATATCATCCGATATGCTTCATCTTTATCGTGCGGTTTTTCGAAAATTTCATCTTTGTAACTGACGACCGTGTCTGCGCCTAAAACGACTAGTTCTTTTCCGAGCGGGATATGCTTTGCTTTCAAGCTCGCAAGCTGTTTCACTTTTTCGACGGGATTAGTTATATCCACTTCAGCCTCGTCCACAGCGGCAGTTTTCACGATGAAAGGAATGCCGACTTGTTTCAACAGTTCTTGCCGCCGTGGGGACCGGGAGGCGAGAATGAGATGATTGGCCATATGAGTTCCTCCTCATTCATTTCCATATAGTTATATTACCTGGAAATTGTTTGTTTGTAAAAAAGTCAAACGGTTGACTTTTTACCCCTAGGGGTATAAGATATTAACAGAAGATTACATTTACTTTTTTTAAGAAAAATAATACCCTGATAGGTATATTGTTTTGGGTGACTAAAATGGAACAAAGGAGCAGTGCAAAAGTGAAACAAGAAGTGACGGTCTATACATCGACCATGTGTCCCGCATGTAATATGCTTTGCAATTTTTTGACAGATATGAATGTCGCTTACAGGGAAGTGAACATCGATTTCAATCCAATCGCCATGGTGAAACTCATCCGGACAACGAAGCGCTTCGGTGTCCCGCAAACGCATATTGACGGCGAATGGATTTTCGGTTTTGATCCAGAACGCATTTTGGAAGTGATGCAAACTGCGGATAAACGGAAGTCAAAACCGGAAGTGGAAAAAAGGGATTCGGAGGTGGTAAGATGAATAAAAATGTGACGATTTATACGACGACCCAATGCCCTTATTGCCATTTGTTGAAAGGATTTTTGCAGCAAAATAATATTCCGTTCCAAGAAGTGAATGTGGAAAATGATCCTGCTGCCATGCAAGAAGTGGTCCGTCAAACTGGGCAAATGGGTGTCCCGCAAACTGAAATCGACGGGAAATGGATCATTGGTTTTGATCCGGAGCGCATTGTTGCGGCGCTTCAATAGGCATAAAGAAAAAGGCTGGACGAAAGCACATCCGGCCTTTTTTTGTTCTCAATTCAAGCAGCATTTTTTATATTTTTTCCCGCTGCCACACGGGCAAGGGTCGTTACGTCCGATATTGGCACGCTTTGCGGTTTCCCTGGATATTTCTTTTTGCCGTTCTACTGCTGCTCTTTCTTTTTCCAACAGCCCGTTTTTCCATTCGGTGATTTTTGGATAATCGACTTGGTTGATGACGCAATTTGCGTAAATCGATTCCGTCAAATCAAGAATGGAACCATCGTAACCCTCCTCAATGACTTCCGCAATTTTCGGTATTGCCTGCTCGGATAATTGATGACAAAGGGCATTAGCAATTAATGTCTTTAAGCTTGTATCCGTTGTGGAATCCAATTTATCCAACAACAAATCTTCAATGGATGGGTGTTTGATATTCTTGAACAAATCCACGACCCGATAGGTTGATGCATCATCGTTCAAATATTTTTCAATGTGAGGAATGATTTCAGCACTGTTTATTTCAATCAAAGCTTTTTCCGTCACATTCAAGAGAATTTCATCGTCGATTGCAAGCAATTCCACAAGCTTTGGAACAAGCGGCTCCAAACGAAATTCCCCGGCAAGCCAAATATGGTACAATCCACGGGTTGAAATGAATTCCTTTCCCTTTTCCTCTTCAAGTGCTGCTTCCACTTGTTGAACTAGATTCTGGCCGATTTCTCCACGATGGATGAGCTCCCGATACAATTTTTTGCCCAAATTGAAGTAATGGTCATTGAAATAGTCATTATCCAATTTTTGTACAATGTCAGTGATTTCCGCATATAATTGCTCGGTTTTCAAAGAAAGAATCATCAGGATATTTTCCATCCAATTTTTTCCGGCAAAAGGAGCAATTTCCTCTTTGTATTTGTCGATCAAGCGGGTGTCGCAATGGTTGATGAACAGTGCATACCATATTTGATTAGCATCTTGTTTCTGCAGCCGTTGTACAACTTCGAAAAACATTTTCTCCGTCACCGGAATATGCTTCGTATAAAGTATGATTTTGTTCTGCATTTGATTCGGTTCCAAATTGTCCAATGCTTGCAACGCTTTAAAAAATGTCTGTTCCGTCCCTAAATGGGCATCATGAAGGGCATGCAAGGCGAAGTCCCGGATAATATGATCATCGCTTAGGATAAATGGTTCCACCTTGTTCAAAAATGTTTGGCTCATCACAATTCTCCTTTGTTCGATTGAACCTTGCATCCATTATAAATGAAAAACAAAATAAGGGAAATGTGGAACGACTTTGGGAATGTTTCCTTTCTTGTGATAAGGTATAATAACAAAGGAATCAATTCATTTTTGTGGGGATAGGATAAGCGAACAGTCAAAGATTCAAGCTCGTCACTTCCTTACTTCCCCAACATTAAAGGTGGTATCGATTTGAAGTTAAATAGAGTGCTGCCAATTTTGTTTATGGTCATGTTCATGGTGATGGTCGGCTTCGGCATCATCATTCCGGTTCTGCCGTTTTATGCAGAACAACTTGGCGCATCACCCCTTGAACTCGGACTGTTGATGGCAGTTTATTCGTTAATGCAATTTTTCTTTTCACCAATGTGGGGGCGGATTTCCGATCGGATCGGCCGCAAACCGGTGATTGTGACGGGAATTCTCGGCCTTGCCGTTTCTTATTTTCTATTGGCGTTCTCCACGGAAGTTTGGATGCTGTTTATCGCTCGGATTGTCGGCGGTATCCTTTCCGCAGCCAATATGCCGACGGTGATGGCATATGTGGCCGACATCACGACGGAAGAAGATCGCGGAAAAGGGATGGGGGTAGTCGGTGCAGCGACGGGACTTGGATTTATATTCGGTCCGGCAATCGGTGGAGTTTTCACCAATATCAGTCTTCATGCACCATTTTACATTGCCGGTATCCTGTCTTTCATCACTTTATTTTTCGTCATGTTCATCTTGAAAGAGTCGCTGACCGAATCGCAAAAGGCACAAAGCAGTAAGCCCAAGAATCAATCCTTTATTGATGCTGTGCGTGGTCCATTCGCCACTCTTTATTTCCTGCAATTTTTCATCACCTTGTCCTTAGCCGGGCTTGAAGCAACTTTCGCCTACTATGGAGCCGCTAAAGCAGGGCTGGATGCGGTGAACTTAGGTTATATTTTCATGATTATGGGGCTTGCAAGTGCGGCTGTCCAAGGGAATATGGGGAAATTGACGAAAAAATTCGGGGAAGGACAAATCATCAAAGCGGGGATTTTCCTTTCCATTCTAGGATTTGGACTCATTTTGTTCATCCAGAATTTCATCACTGCAGCCATTTTCCTCGCCATTTTTGGGGTCGGGAATGGAGTCATCCGTCCGAGCGTCTCGTCGTTATTGACGAAGAAATCAAAGTATGGACACGGCAGTGTGACGGGGTATTTGTCTTCTTTCGACTCCCTAGGCAGGATCATCGGTCCGGTGCTCGGAGGATTCCTTTTTTCCATCAGTATCGAGCTTCCGTATCTTGCGGGGATTTTATTGTCTTTCTTGGCACTATTCCTTTTTG
>CALKWU010000231.1 GCA_938004015.1 uncultured Oceanobacillus sp. | reverse complement strand
AAAAAAGCAGTGAATCAGATTCGATTCACTGCCGCTATTTATCAAGAGAAGTATGGATTTCCTTTCATGCCGATCCAGATGTCGGTTTGTTCCAGCTGGTGGGCGAGTTGCAACAGACGATGTTCTTCCCCTTTCGATGCAATGACTTGCACGCCAAGTGGCAAGCCTTCCTCGGATACATACACCGGTAGCGACATCGCAGGCTGGCCCGTCAAATTAGCCAGCATGCCAAAAGGCGTATAGGTCAAACTTGGAAGGAACATATCATAAACGAGTTGCAATTTATCTTCCTTCGTACCTTCATGGATTTTCTTCAAATATTCTTCTTTCTTTTCATCCGGCACTTCCAATTGTCCGATTTTCGGCGCAACGTCAGCTGTTGCAGGAGTGATGTAAAAATCATAGGTTTCATGCAGTTTTGCCATTTGGGCTGCAACCGTATCCCAAGAAGCAAGACTTACTGAAAAGTCCGCTCCGGAGACTGATTTGCCGGCAACGTGCATGAGCCAACCTTCCAGCTCAATATCGTCCTCGGTGATTTCCCGTCCGATCGCTTGTTCCAAGGCTTGGACGGTCATGTTCATTTCGCCGCTGTTCATGATGTAATAATCCCGCATCAGTCGGACTCCATCGACGCCATTATCTTTTTCCTCAACGATATGGCCTTCCGATTCCAACCAGTCGACGACCTTCTGCACTGCTTTTTTCGCATGATCCGATACAGGAGTTCCCACTGGTGAAGCGGTGTTATAAGCGATGCGGAGAGGTTTTTTCATGTCTTTTTTCATTGCTTCTGTATAATTATCCACAAAGACCGGTGCATGGAAAGCCGCTTCCGGTTGGAAAACTTGCAGTTCATCAAGTAATGCCGCTGCATCCCGAACGGTTTTCGACAGCATGAAATTGATGGATGCCCCTTGCCAATCCCTTCCAGCTCCCGGGCCGACCGGCATTCTTCCCCGGGTCGGTTTCAAACCGAATAAACCGGAATACGATGAAGGAATCCGAATTGATCCTCCGCCGTCACTGGCACCTGCGACAGGTACGACTCCGGAAGCGACTGCCGCTGCGGCACCACCACTGGAACCGCCCGGTGAATATTCCGGATTCCATGGATTACGCGTCGGCCCGTGCAATTTAGGTTCGGTGATATTTTTCAACGCAAATTCCGGCGTATTCGTATGTCCTAAGAAAATAAAACCCGACTCCCGCAATTTTTTCACAAAATTCGATTCCACTTCCGCCACGAAATCGGCAAGCAATTTGGATCCGGATGTCAACTTTTCTCCAGGAAGGGATTGGGAAACGTCTTTCAACATCGTCGGCACACCGCTGAAAGGAGCTTTGTCGACTTCGACTTGTTCCGCTTCCTGCAATGCTTTTTCTTTACGGATGCTTGTCGCCAAATTGAGCGTTGGCTGCACGTCTTCCAACCGATTCAATGCCAGCTCCGTCAATTCTTTTGGCGACACTTCTTTTTTCTTCAACAGTTCACTCAAGCCAACTGCATCGTATTGAATGTATTCTTCTAGTTTCATCTCATCACCTCATTGTCAAGTTTCCTACTATGTATGGTAAATGTTTTTTTCGATGGAAAAATCGCGTTCAAAGAATGATCGGGATTTTTTCATCCAATTGAATTGTGGATTCTGTCACAAGGCAATCATAAGCTATAAGCTGCACCCCTTCATTGGAAGCATGTTTCAGCGCTTCATAAAAAGCGGGATCCATCGTCCGATTCGCAGTGAAGGCACGGCAACCTTTCATTTGGACGACGAAAAAAATCGTTGCTTCATACCCTTCATCGACCGCTTCGACTAATGTCTCCACATGTTTCGTCCCTCTTACAGTCGGAGCGTCAGGAAACATAGCCAGTCCGTCCTGTTCCAATGTAACACCCTTCACTTCGATGAAACCTGGCTGGTTTTCACGGGAGTAAAAAAGATCGAACCGACTCCCTTGATAGGCAGCTTCCCTTTTAAGATGATCCAGCCCTTGGAAAGCTTCCACCTTTCCCGCCAAAATGGCATCATGAACAACCGCATTCGGTATTTGCGAATCGATGTTGATCCAGACATCTCCTTTCAATCCTGCAATAATGGAATATTTTGTTTTCCGATTCGGATTATTGGATGTTTCCAATGCCACCGTTGCACCGGGCCGCAAAATTTCTTTCAGCCGGCCTGTATTTTTAATATGAACCTCTTCCAGTTCCCCATTGATATAAACTTCTGCGACAAACCGATTCAACTTTTTGGAAAAAATGCCTTCTACTACTTTTCCGTATTGCATGTTGTCACTCCATTTTTTTGTATTATACAGCCGGTTTACTTGTTTACTCGGAAAGTGGAAATTTCCGAGTTTGTATCATTGTCCCAAAATTTTGTATTATATTCAAATAAAACAATCGTCAATGTTGTTTTCAGCTTTCACCTCGCTAAAAAACATTATAAAACAACAAATAGGACAGCCATTCTAAATTTTCTTTGTTTTCGAATGTGCATGAATGATTTATAATGGGCTTAGAATCGAATTTTGAAATGCTCTGAAAAATATGCAACACTTGGAAGGAATCAATACATAGAGAGGTTGTTTAATGTGACAACTGTGTTGGAATTGGCGAATGTAACAGTCATCCCTATGGAAGTACCAACAACCAATTTTCTAAAGTCCGTCAATTTTTATCTCGTGCAAATGGATGGAGAAACGCTTCTGATCGATGCAGGCTATGACCACGAGAGCCATTGGGATTATTTGCAACGAACATTACAGAAACAAGGGTTGAAACTCACCGATCTGACAGCGATTTTATTGACACACCACCATATCGACCATATTGGTCTCGTGCATCGGATCAGCAAACAAACGGACATTCCAGTATATGTCCATCCCTATGCTTTGCCTAGATTGAAAGGAGATCCGGAATTTCTCTATCGTAGTTATCTGTTTTTCCGGCACTTGTTTGAAAAATTGGATACTGGTGATTTTGGACGGGAACAAGTGAAAAAACGTTATCAACGGCATATGGAAAATAAGCGAACTGCTTTGGATTGGAATGTGAAAGCCTTGGAACACAAGCAGCTTTTCAGCTTTGACATTGTTGAAATTCCGGGACATGCACCAGACCAGGTTGGTTTCTATTTGCCCGAAGAAGAAATCATTTTTGTCGGGGATCTTCTTATCGACCATTTACGATCGAATGCTTTTGTCGAACCGGATTTCGATGGAAAGCGAATTCCGGCGTTACAACAACATATCGACTCCTTGAAAAAAATCATCGCCCTCGACCCGAAAATCGCTTTTTCCGGACATGGTAAAGTGATACAAGAACCGGCAAAATTAGCGGAAAGAAGGCTCACTGCCATCGAAGCTAAAGCGGAAAGCTTCCTTTCCTTGATTGAACAAGGGTTTTCGACCGGACGGGAAATCGCCATGAAACGACATCCGGACAAATACGATAAAATTTTTTCCACATTGATGTCCGATGCGATGAGCTTTCTCGATTATATGGAAGCTCGTGAGATGATCGTAAAAAAAGAAAAAAATGGAGTCTGGGAATGGGAAAGAGCTTAAACCGCTCTCTATTTTAAAAAGGGAGGAATGGGAGAAATGGAATCATTACTGACAACATTGAAGGAAAAATTGGCTGACGATCAAGTGACGACCAATCAAACGGTGCGGGAACTGCACGGCCGTGATGAAACGTATTTGGAAGAAAGTTTGCCGGATGTCGTCGTATTTCCGAAAACGACGGAGGATGTCGTGCATATAGTGGAAACGGCTCGACAATTTCAAACACCGATCACTCCTTTTGGTGCGGGAACAAGTTTGGAAGGTCATGTCATCCCATATAAAAAAGGGATTAGTATGGACTTTTCCGAAATGAACCAAATCCTCGAAATAAAGGAAAATGATTTACTCGTACGGGTTCAACCTGGTGTGACAAGGGATCAGCTGAATAAAGAGTTAAAGAAATATGGATTGTTTTTTCCCGTGGATCCCGGTGCAAATGCAACCCTTGGTGGAATGGCGGCAACGAATGCCAGCGGTACGACTTCGGTGAAATATGGCATCATGCGTGACCAAGTGCGAAACATGGAAGTGGTGCTGGCGGATGGTACAGTCATCCACACGGGAAGCTTAGCTGCAAAATCATCTTCCGGTTACCATTTGAATGGGCTTTTCGTCGGTTCGGAAGGGACACTAGGCATTTTTACGGAATTGACGCTGCGCGTGTTCGGCATTCCTGAATATATTGTGGCGGCAAGAGCGACATTTCCTGATTTTCCAAGTGCCATCCAGGCGGTCACATCAATTTTGCAAGCGGGCATCCCGACTGCACGGGTCGAATTCGTAGACGAAGCTTCGATTCAACAGATCAACAAATTCAGTGATACGGACTTTCCGACTGTCCCGACGCTTTTCTTGGAATTCCATGGGAATGAATCGGGTTTAAAGGAAGATCTTGCCTTCACGGAAGAAATTATGGAAGACCTCGGCTGCCAAACGTTCACTGCCGAGTCGGATACGGCGAAACGGAATCAATTATGGGAGGCACGCCATAATCTGGCTTATGCTTTTGTCCACGATTACCCTGGTAAAAAATTGATGCTTACGGATATCGCTGTTCCGATTTCCGAATTGGCAGACGCCATCCATTTCACTAAAGAAAAGCTTGCCGAAGCCCATATTCCCGGGGGCATTGCCGGACATGTCGGGGATGGAAACTTCCATACGTTTTTAATGTTGGATATTAACAATGAAGAAGAAGTGGAACGGGCGAAGCGATTTAACCGTGAAATCGTGTTATACGCTTTGGAGCGCGGGGGGACTTGCACCGGTGAACACGGCGTCGGCATTGGAAAGAAAACGTATCAAAAAGAAGAGCACGGTACAGCCTTGGAAGTGATGAAACAACTGAAAAAAACTTTTGACCCGAGCAACATATTGAATCCGACAAAAATCATCGACATCGATTGAAAA
>CALKWU010000230.1 GCA_938004015.1 uncultured Oceanobacillus sp. | reverse complement strand
TTCTTTATTTTTTCTATCAATGCTTTGATGTCCTCGGCATCTCCTTGTTCAAGTTCAACCAATTCCGGATTTTCCACGATGGATTCCGTGAAAATCCTCATATCTTCCTCTTCGAAATCATCAGGAGTATTTTCTTCCCACCGCAGGGGCACATGGTAGACATTAATCGTTCCGTCCCCATTCGTGCTGTAGGTGACCGAGCCATCGACGAAGCGCGAACCCGAAAGTTGGATGACATCTTCGGGATAACGGGCGCTTGACTCGATATTCGGATTGAGCAATTCTCCTTCTCGAATATGGACAACATATAATTCTTCAATTTCTTTGTTCGCCCCAAGTTGCAACCAGACACGTGCATACTCGATTTCTTGATCGGGGTATTCGGCAAGTATATCTTCTCCGGCTTCTATTTCCACTGGATCGACATCCTCTTCATCCGTTTCCGGTTCAATCAGCGGTGGCTGTCCTTTACTCTCTTCAACCAATGCTTCTTCCTTGAAAGCGTCCGGATCGATGGCAGCCTCTTCATTGTCACAAGCAAAGAGGAAAAAAAGACACAACCCAGCAATTGTTAAACGTATGTATTTCATCGTATCCCACCACCCTCCATCCTATTACCTGAAAACCAACGGGCGATTTCGTTGACACTTCCGGATTGCCGACTCCCATGATTCCAGTCGTAATCAACAAGCAACTATATACCGACCATCTAATTTCAACGATTAAATTCCAACTTCAAGCTAACGGCATGATGCATTTTTCGTCATTGTTTTTTGCGTGATTCACATAAGTGGAAACAGGATATGCAGTAAGAACAGGGTCTTCCATCTGCTCCAACATTTGCTTCGCTTGTGCCGGCTGGAACACTTGGGGACGGATCCACTCATCTTGTTTTTCTTTCGGCAAAATAATCGGCATCCGATGATGGATATCTTCCATGAAACCTGTCGCATCTTTCGTCAATATCGTACATGTGAACAAGGTGTCCTCACCCTGTGACCACTTATCCCACAACCCGGCAAAGGCGAAAAACTTCCTGCCTTCCACTTGAATCCGTTGCGGAATTTTTCCATCCTCTCTTTGCTGCCACTCGTAGAAACTATCAGCAATGATCAAACAGCGTTTCCTTGCCATCAACTGTTTGAAGCTCGGCTTCTCATGGGCTGTTTCGCTGCGTGCGTTAATCATTTTATAACCGATTTTCGGATCGTCCGCCCAAGACGGAACCAATCCCCAACGCAAGTAACCGGCACGTTTTTTCTTTCCATCATGGATGACCGCCAGCACATTTTGTCCCGGTGCGACATTGTAGCTTTCTTCAAAATCAGCAATCGGCTCATCCAAATCGAACTCGTCCAACAAGTCCAATTGATCTCCAAGTAATGTGTACCTGCCACACATGTCCATAACCTCCTAAAAAATACTCCAATCCCAACGTTCCGAAAGATGACGCAACAGCTGGATTCCTGCGACACTATTCCCTTGCTCATCCAGAGCCGGCCCGTATAATCCAATGCCACATCCATCCGTGAACGGTACATGTTCTTTCTTCACCTGTGGCGGGACAGCAGCCATGATTCCCCCAGCGACACCGCTTTTTGCAGGGACACCGACTTCTGCCGCAAATTTTCCTGAAGCATCATACATCCCGCAAGTCACCATCAATACTTTTGCTAACCTTGCAATTTCTTTCGGAATGACTTCTTTCCCCGCTAGATGATCCACACCATCATTCGCCAAAACCAAACCGAGTTTCGCCAAATCTTCCGGATATACTTCCATGGCACATTGTTTGAAATAGGCATCCAACGTCACGTCCAAATCGGATGCCAACACACCCATTTCCAGCAACATATAGCCGATAGCCCGGTTCCTATGGGCCGTTTCCTTTTCCGATTCATATACATTTCTTATAATTTTTGGTGGTCGACCGATGATTGATTCATATAAACCAAAAAGCCCTTCCAATTTTTCTTCAGGAGTATCCCCTTCCAACATCGATGTCACCGTGATCGCTCCGGTATTCACCATCGGATTCAGCGGTTTTTCTGCCTTTTTCACTTCCAAATGAGCAAGTGAGTTGAAAGGTTCCCCGGTCGGTTCCACATCGACCCGCTTGAGCACTCGTGAAACGCCATGTTGCATACAGGCAACGATAAAAGAAAACACTTTGGAAATACTTTGTATGGAAAATGGAGTATTCGTATCGCCGGACGTGATTTTCGTACCGTCGCTTCCAATAATGACGATCCCCAACGCATTTGAATCTGCCTCTTGCAATTCCGGAATATACGAAGCCGCTTCTCCAGTTTTCGTATATTTCCGTTTTTGCTCCACCCATCCATCCACTGCTTGTTGTAACGCCATTTCCGGACGATGCTCCATTTTTTCACCATTCCTTCCTTGCTCGATCGAAACAAAATCACTTTACATTTTATTACATAAATTTTACTATCATTGTAACAGGCTTTTTTCATTTAAGCCAAAAAAACAGGAAACTCGCTTGGAGTTTCCTGTCATTTTCTGTTATTTTCCGATGAACATTTGGGTCCAATGATTTCCTTGTTCCACAAATCCTACACCGATATGTGTGAAGTCGCCATTCAAAATGTTTGCACGGTGGCCGGGACTGTTCATCCAAGCATTCACCACTTCTTGTGGCGTACGTTGACCTTTCGCAATGTTTTCTCCAGCCGAACGGTAGTTGATGCCGTAGCTTCTCATCATATCAAATGGAGAACCGTATACCGGACTATTATGGTCGAAGTAACCGTTAGCCGCCATATCTTTTGATTTATCCCGAGCGACTTTGCTTAGGTTTTCATCGATTTGTAGTGGTGCTAGGCCTTGTTTAGCCCGCTCTTGATTCGTCAATTCCACGACTTGAACTTCAAATTCACTTAAAGAACTCTCTTGTCTTTGCTCTTGTTTTGGTTCAGCAGGCTGAACAGGTTGTTGTGGCTGTTGTGGTTGTGTAACCGGTTCTTTTGGAGCTTGTGGAGCTGGTTGTTGCGGCTTATCTTGAGCCAGTTGCTCTTCCTTTTGTTCCGGTTGTTTCACTTCTTGCGGTTGTTTGACTTTCTTTTCAGCTGGAACAAATTTTTCCAATTGGTTCCAGTCGAATTGCGTCAGAAACTTAGTATGGAGTTTTTCCAATGTTTTTTTCAATAGATTGGAAGCATCCTCCCGGGTAAGTTTTCCGACCTCCCCATTGATGGAGTAATAGACTTTATATGAAAGATCTTTTTCAACAGGCGCAGCATCTGCAGGTGAAGAAAACGCACCTCCAAATGTTAAAATGGCTGTGGCTGCAGCAATGATCGTCAGTTTACGAAGCATGTTTTACCTCTCCTTGTTTTATAGTTTTTCTTGCTTGCAAAATCATCATAACACGCATTTTTTGTAATATTTCAGCCATAGATTTCCAATTTCGATTTTCTTCACAAAACAGATAACGAAATTGTCTAAAAGCTTTATTTCATCCTATTTTTCGATTTGGTATAAAAATCAAGTTTCAGGAAAAACCTATAGGATATGGCAGGATTTACTAAAAAAATACACTTGACGACTTGCAAATGATGAGGTTTTATTACAAAATTTGTGATTATTTATTACAAAAACGGGAATCTGTAATTGAAATGTTACTTGATTTCAACCCCCAATTTGTCTTACGGTAAAAAGAGGGTAGTATCTGGTGAAAGAAGAAAATACTACCTGACTGGTCCATTTTTACATGCAGAGATAAAGAAAACATCATTGGAGGATTCACGACTATGTTTAGAAATGCTGAAATTGGAATTGATTTAGGAACTGCGAATGTCCTTATTTATTCAAAGTCAAAAGGAATCGTTTTAAACGAACCTTCTGTTGTGGCGATTGACGCCCATACAAAAGATGTCGTGGCAGTCGGTGCCGAAGCGAAAGAAATGATCGGGAAAACCCCTAAAAACATCATCCCAATCCGGCCGCTCCATGATGGAGTCATCGCTGACTATGATGTCACTGCTCAAATGTTGAAAGCTCTGTTGAAAAAAGTGAGTAAAAAAATAGGCGTTTCGATGCGGAAACCGACTGTTGTCGTCTGTGTTCCGACTGGAAGTACAGAAGTGGAAAGGCGTGCCATCCACAATGCGATCACGAGTTTCGGAGCAAAATCGGTTCATTTGATTGAAGAACCGATTGCCGCCGCCATCGGTGCGGAACTGCCGGTGGACGAGCCGATCGCCAATGTCGTCGTCGATATTGGAGGCGGAACTTCCGAAGTGGGGATCATTTCTTTCGGAGGAGTCGTTTCTTCCAATTCAATCCGAGTCGGTGGTGATAGTTTTGATGAAGAAATCATTTCTTATATCCGGAAAAAATACAGTATTCTAGTCGGAGAACGGACAGCGGAAAACATCAAAATGGAAATCGGCTTCGCCCATCCAAATCATAAGGAAGAGACGATGTCGGTTCGTGGAAGGGATATGGTGACAGGGCTTCCGAAAACAATCGACATCTCCTCGAAGGAAGTGCATGATGCCATTAAAGAACCATTGGAAAAGATTCTGGATGCAGTGAAAGCGACGTTGGAAAACTGTCCGCCGGAATTGAGCGGTGACATCGTCGATCACGGTGTCGTGCTCACAGGTGGCGGTTCCTTGCTTCAAGGGATGAAAGAATGGTTGACGAATGAGTTGAACGTGCCTGTCCATATGGCACCAAATCCGATAGAAGCTGTCGCAATCGGAACAGGAAAATCATTGCAAATCATCAGCAAACTGCAAAAAGCTGAAAAGTGACATAGAAAAAGAGCGACGCCCTGTTTCAGGGGCAATCGCTCTTTTTTATTTTTCCGTTTCTAAGATTTCAATTCCCCGTTTCTTCAACTCTTCGATGTAGACATCACCCGGTACCCCTTGTTCTGGAGGAAATACCCCTCGTTTTCCGATGACTCCGCCCCCGATCATTTGAGCGACGATCGATATCGTGCTCGCCGTCACCCGTGCCATCGCGGTGATGTTTCTATCAACATCTTTATAGGTTTGCATTTCGTATTCAAACGTTTTATCCATACCTGCTTTTTTTCCGGAAATGATTGCCCGGAGTAAAACCGCATCTTCTTTGTCCCGCAGTGCGACGAGTGGATCGAGTGTTTTCAACAACACATCCCGCGGGCTTACTTTCTTCCCATCCACTTCCACTTCATAACCCCGTTTTGTAAGATTCAAGTCGACGAGCAATTGGAATTTTTCCGCATGTCCCGGATAGCGGATCGTCTTATATTCGAGCGTTTTCACATCCGGAAAAGACCTCGTCAACGTCGATGTTCCCCCGGATGTATGGAAAGCCTCGAGAGGACCGAACCGTTCAAAATGGATTTCCTCCACTTCCGACAGAGATGGGATCGTCACTTTTTTACCGTCACGGATGATCACGGACGGATCGGTATAATGGTCGAATACCCCTTCCATCGAAAACACTTGATTATATCCGAGGGGAGGTTCCGGTCGAACGGGAATCCCGCCAACATATAGACGGATTTCTTCCACGTCGTCCAATTTGCTTGCCCCGAAGCCTGCCAAAATATTGATCATTCCCGGGGCGACCCCTAAATCCGGAATGAGTGTCACACCACGTTTTTCCGCCTCATCATTTAATGTCAGAACCCGATCAGTGATCCCGCCGATATGGCCACCCAAATCGACGACATGGGTACCAACTTCAATTCCCGCCCGGGCAACCGCTTCATTGAATGTATAAAACAACGCATTGACGACGACATCGAATTTCTCCAAGTAATCATCCAATTCTTCCTGTTTCGTCGCATCGACTTGATGAATTTCAAGTTTGTCCGAATCCATTTCCTGTTTCGCAGCTTCTGCTTTTCCGAGATCGACATCCGCCAGTCCGACCTGCGTCACTTGACGACTTTTCACCAAATCCCTTGCCGCTTCTTTCCCCATCAAGCCTGCACCTAATACGCCCACTTTCATCTGCATTCCCCCCAATATGTCATTCATATTCAGTCTTCCACATCAATTTGAGCACGCTGCAATTTTCCACTGTAGTCGACATATACCGCTTTCCATTCGGTGAATACATCGAGTGCTTGTACACCGGAATCCCGATAACCGTTCCCCGTTCCTTTTGTGCCACCGAATGGCAAGTGGATTTCCGCACCAGTCGTACCTGCATTGACATACACGATCCCAGTGTCCAAATCCCGTTGCGCTTTAAACACCCGATTCACATCTTGGGTGAAAATCGAACTGGACAGACCGTATGCCACACCATTATTCACTTCAATCGCTTCTTCAAAACTTTTCACCGGTATAAGTGAAATGACCGGGCCGAAAATTTCTTCCTGGGCAATCCGCATATCGCCCGTCGCATCGGTAAATAACGTAGGAGCAAAATAGTATCCTTTCTCGAGCTCCCCCTCTGTCATTGTATGTCCTCCGGCAAGCAATTTTGCCCCTTCTTTTTTCCCGATTTCAATGTATTTTTCGATTTTTTCCAGCCCGGCTTTATTGATGATCGGTCCGACACGTACTTCCTCATCAAGGCCGTTTCCTATCTTCAAGTCTGCCATTTTCGAGAGCAAGCGTTCTTCCAATTCTTCTTTCACAGCTTCATGGACGATGACCCGACTGCAAGCAGTGCAACGTTGACCGCTTGTTCCGAAGGCGCTCCAAATGATCCCTTCGACCGCCAAATCAAGATCGGCATCATCCATGACGATGACGGCATTTTTTCCCCCCATTTCCAAGGAAACTTTTTTCAATTGTCTGCCACACTCAGCGGCGATGTTCCGGCCCACCTCGTTGGAACCGGTGAACGAGATGATGCGAATGTCTTCGTGATGCACCATCGCATCACCTACCGTACTTCCCGAACCGAATACGACGTTGATGACCCCTTTTGGCAGCCCAGCCTCTTCAAAAATTTTCGCCAGTTCATAAGCCATGATCGGTGTTTCCGTTGCCGGTTTCCATACGACGGCGTTTCCTGCGACAATTGCCGGGAAAGATTTCCAAGTGGCAATCGCAATCGGAAAATTCCATGGCGTGATGATGCCGACGACGCCGATTGGTGCCCGCTGGCTCATCGCAAATTTATCCGGGAGTTCCGCAGGAGTCGTTTGGCCGAAAAGACGTCTTCCTTCCCCAGCCATATAAAAAGCCATGTCGATTCCTTCTTGGACTTCTCCCCTTGCCTCCTCCAACACTTTACCGTTTTCCATCGTCAACAATCTCGACAAATGTTCTTTTCTTTCCTTCAATAATGTTCCGACACGGTATAATATTTCAGCCCGTTGTGGTGCTGGAACGAGCGCCCATTCTTTTTGTGCCCGTTTTGCTGCATTCACCGCCCGATCGACATCTTCTTTACCTGACAGCGGCACTTGGACAAGCTCTTCCCCCGTAGCTGGATTAATGACCGGCGTCCGGTCGCTGACATCCTCCCACTCTCCATCGATGTAGTTTTTCAGCATCTTCTCCTCCATTGTAAAACCTCCTCCTCTTCTTTCTTTTAAAAATAACCATGGGAAAACAAGGGTATGTCATCCTACAACTTGTAAGCGATTACACCCTTTCTGTTTACTATATTCGGCATTCATTTGCATTTTCCTGCATAGGAGTTAAAATTAAGATAATTACAAATACACAATGGATGGGCGGCAGCGAGTAAAGGAGGAAAAATCTTGAAGTTGATTACAGTCGATTTTGATGGAACATTGTTTGAAGGTGACTCCTTTCAACTCATGTTCAAGGCAGTGACTAAAGAATTCGGTCTCCGTGAATGGACGACCGTTTTGGGCGGAACGGTGCAATCCATCTTTCTTGGTATCACAAAAGGAAAGCATGCCCTACGCAATCATTTTTTCAAAGCCGTCGCCAAAACATTCAGAGGGAAAACGGAAGCGGAACTCGCCTCCTTTTTTGAACGGCTCATTGAGGAAGGAAAAGATCAAATCAATCAGTCTCTCGTGGAGAAAATCAAAGAGCATCAACAGGAAGGAAATGAAGTGATCATCCTTTCCGGCGCCTTAAAACCGTTTTTGGAAGCATTGACTGCCGAGCTGGAACTTTCCGTCAAAATCATCGGCACGGAATTGGTTCATGACGAAAATGGAACTTATACGGGCGAAACCGGCATCCTCATCAACGGAGAAGAAAAGGTACAGGCAGTGAAAAAATGGTTGGAAAACAAATATTCAGATCGGGAACTGATTGAAATCTGGGCGTATGCGGATAGTGAAAGCGACATCCCCCTTCTCGATTTCGTCGACAAACCGATCATCGTCAATCCGAAAGAAAAAATGAGGGAAGTCGCTGAAGCAAAACAATGGCCGATCTTTGGTGAAAACGCATAAGAATGGATAGTCGTGGAGTAAACAAGTGCCCGTCCCACCAAAAGTTGAAGTTGCATCATTAACGAAAAGGTGATAACGATGAATCAAGAAGCAAGACTGGAC
>CALKWU010000229.1 GCA_938004015.1 uncultured Oceanobacillus sp. | reverse complement strand
TAATATATTCTCAATTATTTGTAAAATGTTCGAGATTCATTCTTTTTGTTATAAACAGGTTTAAATAGGTTGTCCAATGATGAAAATATAAGATTTTACATAAATTATTCCTGTTTTAATAAAAATTTATAAAAATATATTAAAAAATAGGTTGTAATTGGTTAAAAAAGAGTGTAAGATATTATACAAATTCTGAAAACTCCAAAAAGGTGGGATTGAGTGAAAAGGAAAAATTACATAAATATTGAAAGAGGAAACAGAATTGAGAGCAGACATGAAGTCGAAGTCGCTGTTGTAGATTCGGGTGGCAGATTGCTATATCAATTTGGGAATCCTCACCGTAAAATATATGCACGTTCCTCGATGAAACCGATTCAAGCAATCCCAGTCGTGGAAACTGGAGCTGCCGATCATTATGGTTTTTGTGATGAGGAACTATCCATCTGCACGGCATCACATAATGGGGAACCGATGCATACGGCACGTGTATGGTCAATCTTGATACGTGTCGGTTTCGATGAAAATATGTTGCAATGCGGAACCCATCCACCACGCTGGCATGATACATTGAAGGAATTGATTTTGAATGGGAAAGAAGTGACTCCAATTTATAATAATTGTTCCGGGAAACATGCAGGAATGTTGGCGACTGCGCAATATTTGGAGGAACCGGTTGAAACCTATTACTTACCGGATCACCCTGTCCAACAGCGCATCCTTCGCGTTGTCAGTAACATATGCGAGTATCCATTGGATGATATTGAATTAGGAGTCGACGGATGTGGTGTTCCAGTCCATCGTTTACCTTTGGAAAGGCTCGCATACGGTTTTGCTTCAATGAGCCGTCCGGAAAAACTGTCAGGAAAACGAAAATATGCAGTCCGTCGAGTCACAGATGCCATGATTTCAGCTCCCGAAATGGTGGGTGGTACGAACCGATTCTGTACAGATTTCATGAATGCAGGTAACGGTCGATTTTTTGGTAAAGCCGGAGCAGAAGGTGTGTATGCCATTGGAGATAAAGAAAACGGCATCGGTATAGCAGTCAAAGTAAAAGATGGAAATGCGCGGGCTTTATATCCAGCGGTCATGGAAGTATTGCTTCAACTCGATTTGCTGACTGAAGAACAAACAACAAGATTACAAGACTATCATCAACCAACATTGAAAAATGCAAGAAAAGAAGTGATTGGCCAAGTAAAACCTGATTTTGAATTACAAAGGGTAGGTACGATGTAAAAATAATGAAGGGAGAAAGATGGTATGAAGAAGCATTGGCTGAAAGCTGCGGGGATTTTATTTTCTTTACTTTTCGTACTGATGGCATGTTCAAATGGCGAAGGCGAGTCAAGTGATGGTGATGGATCGGGATCGACCGAGGGGGAAGGAGAAGAAGCGACCGTTGAGAAGGATGGAAATGAGATTACGATTGCAGTAGCCGATAACTTCATCAGTATGGATCCGCATGATACGAACGATACGCTGTCTTATTCAGCACAAAAAACGATGTTGCAAGGACTTTTTGGATTTGACAAGGATATGAATGTCGTTCCTGTTCTTGCAAAGGATTACACGGTCAATGATGATGCGACGGAATTCACGCTGGAATTGCAAGAAGGGGTAGAATTCCATGATGGGACCCCGTTCAATGCGGAAGCGGTAAAGGTTAACTTGGATCGCTTGTCTGATCCGGAAAGTACGCTGATCCGAGCGAGTTTATTCCAGATTATCGAAGAAACGGAAGTCGTCGATGATCACACCGTAATCGTCCGTTTATCTGAACCATTTGGTGCGATGATCAACACATTTGCACATCCGGCGGGGATGATTATGAGTCCGAAAGCATTAGAAGAATATGGAGATGACGTCTCACAACACCCGGTAGGTACAGGTCCATATGTGTTTGAAGAATGGCAACCAGGTGATTACTTGAAAGTTGTGAAAAACGAAAATTACTGGAACCCGACAGGCAATGAAGTCGATTCGATCACCTTCAGACCAACACCGGAAAACGGCACCCGTGTCGCCATGTTGCAAACTGGGGAAGCGGATTTCATTTATCCGGTACCGACCGAACAAGCGGAAAGTATCCATGGCAGTAATGGGATCATCGTTGAAAACAATCCGTCCATTGTCGTCTACTACATGGCCATGAATAACTTAAAAGAACCATTCGATGATGAACGTGTTCGTCAAGCGATCAACTACGCCATTGATAAAGAGGCGTTCATCCATGTCGTGAAAAATGGATTTGCAACTATTTCCGATTCGATCATTGCGCCGAATACGCAGTTCTATTCCCAACAGGAACCGTACGAGTTCGACTTGGAAAAAGCAAAAAGTCTATTGGCAGAAGCAGGTTATGCCGATGGATTTTCTGCAACACTTTGGGGTTCAAATAATTCCGGCACAATCAAGGCCATGGAATTTTTACAGCAACAATTGGCACAAGTGGATATCGAAGTTGAAGTCGTCCCGATGGAAACGGGAACACTTTCCGACAGCATTTGGAATGTCACTAATCCGGAAGATGCGGAAGTTGAATTGTATTACGGTGGCTGGTCACCGTCAACGGGGGATGCGGACTGGGGAATCCGTCCATTAGTCGGTGGAGAAGATAACTACCCTCCAACCTCTTACAACG